>NZ_JANEWI010000020.1:0-86156 GCF_028069775.1 Citrobacter sp. Igbk 17
TTTGCCTGGCGGCTGTAGCGCGGTGGTCCCACCTGACCCCATGCCGAACTCAGAAGTGAAACGCCGTAGCGCCGATGGTAGTGTGGGGTCTCCCCATGCGAGAGTAGGGAACTGCCAGGCATCAAATTGCAGTAAACCGGGATGAATAATCCGGGTGGTGACAAAGAAATTCGGTGGAGCGGTAGTTCAGTTGGTTAGAATACCTGCCTGTCACGCAGGGGGTCGCGGGTTCGAGTCCCGTCCGTTCCGCCACTTATTAGAAAATTAAGCCTGCTACTAAGCAGGCTTAATGATAAGAAAATTTAGGGGCGTAGCTCAGTTGGTAGAGCACCGGTCTCCAAAACCGGGTGTCGCGAGTTCGAGTCTCTCCGCCCCTGCCAGAAACAATCCTTAGCATTTTTGCTAAGGATTTTTTTTACCTGAACATTTTGTTCGAGATCTTCCTGTTCATTGTTTCCCGGCATCCTTGCCAGCGTTTTCATTAATCTTCCAAAATATTTGTTTTCAGCAAATCACGAATTAGCGCATGTTTGTCGCTATTTTGCAGCCAAACCGCATATAGCGGACGTGAAAGCGTCGTACTGTCAGTAACCGTGTGAAGATCGCTTTTGGTTCTGGCCCAGTTGACGGGAAGCCAACTAAACCCCTTAATTACAGAAAGTTGCTGTCTTGCCAGTTCTGCAGAACTGGTGGTAAGTACCGGTACTTCATCTCCTGCAATCAATCCCGCTTCGTGCTGCTGAAAATCCGGTCCCCATTCCAGACGCAGATAATTCAGTTCATCTTTGGTTTGCGAAGGGGCACTACAATAAAGCGCCAGCGTGAAATATCCCAACAGTTGGCTGCTAAATTCGTCCATTTTTGGGGTTTCTGTCGTAATTAACAGATCCAGTTGTCTTTCATGGAGCTGCTTTACTAACGACTGGCGCTGAGCGATTCGCGCTTCAAACTGCAGGCTGGATTGTGGCTCCTGAGATTGGTACAAACGCCGCAACCAGTCATTGAGCATGCATTCCCAAAGGGATGCACTGGCACCGATCGAAAACTCGTTGTGCCGTGAGGTATTCGCGACCTCCTTACGTGCTGCTTGCCACGTATTCATCAGAGTTTCTGCGTAAGGCAATAATTTTTCACCTGCAGCGGTCAAACGAATATTGTTTCTGTGTCGGGTGAACAGGTTCACACCCAGTTGATTTTCCAGTTGTCTGATCCGAAAACTCACTGCCGACTGGGTCAGGTAGAGCGCTTCAGCTGCCCGACCAAAGTGGCGTGTCCGGCTAACTTCCAGGAAAGTTTTTAACAATTCCGTATCCACAACGCGCTCCATAAAATTATTTGTCGTGATGATTTAAATCTTTTGTTTGACGCTCTGTCAAGCGTAACTAATACTCCGCGCCATAAATAGCTCGGCCAAAGAATTAGGAGCGTGCAGGATGGCGGAAAGCTTTACGACGACTAATCGATATTTCGACAATAAATATTACCCCCGCGGATTCTCCCGTCATGGTGATTTCACCATTAAAGAGGCACAGCTGCTCGAGCGTCATGGCTATGCCTTCAACGAGCTGGATCTGGGCAAACGTGAGCCAGTAACTGAAGAAGAAAAATTGTTTGTTGCGGTATGCCGCGGTGAACGTGAACCGGTTACTGAAGCTGAACGTGTGTGGTCCAAGTACATGACGCGTATTAAGCGTCCGAAACGCTTCCACACTCTGTCTGGCGGGAAACCTCAGGTAGAAGGTGCAGAAGATTACACCGAATCTGATGATTGATAAAAAAGGGCGTAAGCCCTTTTTTTATGCCTGTAATTTCTGCAGGTGAATTAATAACCGATCTATCGCCCGATAAGCAACGGCCTCCTGTAAGTGCAGGCGGGTGATATGGTCGCACTGTTCAATATCCGCAATTGTACGTGCGACTTTTATCAGACGTAACCAGGCGCGGATGGACAATCCAAGACGAGCTAACGTGTCCTCAAGCCAGTGCGCATCATCTCTACGAAGCATGCAAAATTTATGTATATCCTGACTGTCCAGATACGCATTTAACTTATTTTGCCGCTGGTACTGACGTTCCCGTGCAGCCAGAACGCGTTGTTTTACCGTAGCGCTGTCTTCTCCTTTCACCGCGCACTGGCTGAGTATGCCTGGGGGTGGCAAGGGGATTTCGAGGGAGAGATCAAAGCGGTCAAGAAAAGGCCCTGATAGTCGATTGAGATAACGCAGCGTCTGTTCTGAACTGCTGCGGTTATGGTTCCCCTGATAATGGCCCGTTGGGCTGGGATTCATAGCAGCAATCAGTTGAAAACGCGCTGGGTAGGTTATTTTAGCCCGCGTGCGGGACAAATGGATCTGTCCAGACTCAATAGGCTCGCGTAGTGCATCCAGCGTGCGTCGCTCAAACTCAGGTAATTCATCCAGAAATAATATACCGTTATGCGCCAGGGAGATCTCTCCCGGGGCGGGAATAGAACCACCCCCCACCATTGCGGTTAATGAAGCACTGTGATGGGGAGAACGAAAAGGGCGTTGCTTCCACTGTTTTTGTATTGTATCGGAATTGACCAGACTGAGGATCGCTGCACTTTCCAGCGCCTCATCGTTGCTAAGTGGAGGAAGCAATCCTCTGAGGCGGCTGGCCAGCATGGTCTTGCCCGTACCCGGAGGGCCGATAAGCAGGAGGTTGTGACCACCAGCGGCGGTGATCTCCAGCCCCCGTTTGCCCTGTTCCTGACCGATGACATCACTGAGATCCTCTGGCGAAGGTTCGGCGGTAAAGTCTGCAGATTGCGGTTTATCTAAATCATGCTTTCCTTCCAGAAATGCGCATACCGCCTGAAGGTGATCGGCAATCAAGCACCCTTCACCGTGTATTAGGCCAACTTCTGCGGCATTCTCTTTAGCGACAATGATTCGCCGGCCTGCACGAATCGCTTCGGTTGCACTTGATATAGCGCCTGGAACGCCGCGTAAAGCGCCTGTAAGCGCTAATTCGCCTACCAGCTCATAGGTATCGAGATTATGGGTTGTAAGCTGCTCAGAGGCGACCAGAAGCGCAACGGCGATAGGTAAATCATATCGCCCCCCTTCTTTGGGGAGGTCAGCCGGAGCCAGGTTGATGGTTATCTTCCTGGCGGGGAATTCATACCCGCTATTAATAATTGCACTGCGTACCCGATCGCGAGCCTCTTTCACTGTCGTTTCAGGTAACCCCACCATGGTTAAACCAGGCAGGCCATTACTAATATGTACTTCGATGGTAATGGCTGGTGCATTCACGCCGAGGGCGGCGCGTGTGTGAACAATCGATAGTGACATAACCCCTCCTGATAGGAATATTATGTCTCAATAGATATTGGCAAGATTCTGCATAATTGGTGTTTTTAGATGCTTATTCCTGTGTTTTTGTGCACTCAGGTATTGTTTGCACTATGTCTGGAATCTCGCTCGCAAATGCGTATGAGTGTGCTGAGAGAAGGGATCGCAGGTTGTGCTGATGCGCTGAAACGTGAAATATTTTCATTTTATATTTTTTGTATAAAAAACAACGGTATTTATCTAAACCGTTAACGGCGTCAGAAAAATGAAAACAAAAATATCTTGTGCTATTCGCAAATTCTATGGTAACTCTTTAGGTATTCCTTCGAACAAGATGCAAGAACATACAAAAATGACAGCCCTTCTACGAGTGATTAGCCTGGTCGTGATTAGCGTGGTGGTGATTATTATCCCACCGTGCGGGGCTGCACTTGGACGAGGAAAGGCTTAGAAAACAAGCCTTAACGAACTAAGACCCCCGCACCGAAAGGTTCGGGGGTTTTTTTTGACCTTAAAAACAGACATGAGGAGCAGAAAGTGAACGGTAGCATAAAATTCTGTTTCTCAAGATTTACGGCGGGGATGTAACTATGAATGGGGCTCAGTGGGTGGTACATGCGTTGCGTGCACAAGGGGTTAAAACCGTTTTCGGTTATCCCGGTGGCGCAATTATGCCGGTTTACGATGCGTTGTATGACGGCGGCGTAGAACACCTGTTGTGCCGTCATGAGCAGGGGGCGGCGATGGCGGCTATTGGCTATGCCCGTTCTACAGGTAAAACCGGTGTATGTATTGCCACTTCCGGTCCGGGTGCGACCAACCTGATTACGGGTCTTGCTGATGCGCTGTTAGATTCCGTTCCTGTTGTGGCCATCACCGGCCAGGTTGCTGCACCATTCATCGGAACCGATGCGTTTCAGGAAGTAGACGTGCTGGGTATGTCACTGTCCTGCACCAAACATAGCTTCCTGGTCCAGTCACTGGATGAGTTGCCGCGCATTATGGCGGAAGCTTTCAACGTGGCTAACTCCGGCCGTCCGGGGCCTGTTCTGGTTGATATCCCGAAAGATATCCAGTTAGCCAGCGGTATGCTGGAACCGTATTTCACGACCGTAGAAGATTCGGCCGCATTCCCTCATGCTGACGTTGAGCTGGCGCGTAACATGCTGGCGCAGGCGCAAAAACCAATCCTGTACGTAGGGGGGGGCGTTGGTATGGCGCAGGCGGTTCCTGCCCTGCGTGAATTTATCGCGCTGACCCAATTACCGGTCGCTTGTACGCTGAAAGGTCTGGGCGCCGTTGACGCTGATTATCCGTATTACCTGGGAATGCTGGGGATGCACGGAACCAAGGCCGCGAATTTTGCGGTGCAGGAATGCGACTTACTGATCGCTGTCGGGGCTCGTTTTGATGACCGGGTGACTGGCAAGCTGAACACCTTCGCTCCGAACGCCAGCGTGATCCACATGGATATCGATCCGGCTGAGATGAACAAACTGCGTCAGGCGCACGTAGCGTTACAGGGCGATTTAAATACGCTGTTACCGGCATTACAACAACCTCTGAACGTTGACGCCTGGCGTCAGCACAGTGCAGAACTGCGCGCAGAGCATACCTGGCGCTACGACCATCCGGGTGAGGCCATCTATGCGCCGTTGTTGTTAAAACAACTGTCGGACCGTAAACCTGCGGATAGCGTTGTTACAACGGATGTTGGCCAGCATCAGATGTGGTCGGCACAGCATATGACCTATACCCGCCCGGAAAATTTCATTACTTCCAGCGGGCTGGGAACGATGGGCTTTGGTTTACCTGCTGCGGTTGGCGCGCAGGTAGCTCGCCCGAACGATACGGTAATCTGTATCTCCGGTGACGGTTCCTTCATGATGAATGTACAGGAGCTGGGCACCGTAAAACGTAAGCAATTGCCGTTGAAGATCGTCTTACTCGACAACCAACGGTTAGGCATGGTTCGACAATGGCAGCAGCTGTTTTTCCAGGAACGTTATAGCGAAACCACCCTTACCGATAACCCCGATTTCCTCATGTTGGCCAGTGCCTTCGGCATCCCAGGTCAACACATCACCCGTAAAGACCAGGTTGAAGCGGCTCTCGACACTATGCTGAACAGTGAGGGGCCATACCTGCTTCATGTCTCAATCGACGAACTTGAGAATGTCTGGCCTCTGGTACCACCAGGTGCCAGCAACTCAGAAATGCTGGAGAAATTATCATGATGCAACATCAGGTCGCCGTTGAGGCTCGTTTCAATCCGGAAACGTTAGAACGTGTTTTACGCGTGGTACGCCATCGTGGTTTTCAGGTGTGCTCCATGAATATGGAAGCCGCCAGCGATGCGCAGAATATAAATATCGAATTGACCGTTGCCAGCCCCCGGTCGGTCGACTTACTGTTTAGTCAGTTAAGTAAACTGGTAGATGTTGCGCACGTTGCTATCTGCCAGAGCACAACCACATCACAACAAATCCGCGCCTGAGCGCAAAAGGAAGAAAAATGACGACGAAAAAAGCTGATTACATTTGGTCTAATGGCGAGATGATTCGTTGGGAAGACGCGAAGGTTCACGTGATGTCCCACGCGTTGCATTACGGTACTTCGGTATTTGAAGGCATCCGTTGCTACGACTCTCACAAAGGGCCGGTGGTGTTCCGTCATCGCGAGCACATGCAGCGTCTGCGTGATTCAGCCAAGATCTATCGTTTTCCGGTCTCTCAGAGCGTTGATGAACTGATGGAAGCATGCCGCGCGGTGATCCGCAAAAACAATCTGACCAGCGCCTATATCCGTCCGCTGGTTTTTGTTGGCGATGTAGGTATGGGCGTTAACCCGCCTGCGGGATACACCACCGATGTAATTATTGCTGCGTTCCCATGGGGGGCTTACCTTGGTGCAGATGCTCTGGATCAGGGGATTGATGCCATGGTTTCTTCCTGGAACCGTGTTGCACCAAACACTATCCCTACTGCGGCTAAAGCGGGTGGTAACTATTTGTCTTCGTTGCTGGTGGGTAGCGAAGCGCGTCGTCATGGTTATCAGGAAGGTATTGCGCTGGACGTGAATGGCTACATCTCCGAAGGTGCCGGTGAAAACCTGTTTGAAGTTAAAGACGGCATTCTGTTCACCCCGCCATTTACCTCTTCTGCGCTGC
The DNA here is from genome assembly GCF_028069775.1 of Citrobacter sp. Igbk 17. NCBI lineage: Bacteria > Pseudomonadati > Pseudomonadota > Gammaproteobacteria > Enterobacterales > Enterobacteriaceae > Citrobacter > Citrobacter sp. Igbk 17. Next base: position 6,487 of record NZ_JANEWI010000020.1, read on the forward strand.
CAGGCATCACGCGTGACGCGATCATTAAGCTGGCGAAAGATCTCGATATCGAAGTGCGTGAGCAGGTACTTTCCCGTGAATCGCTGTATCTGGCCGACGAAGTGTTCATGTCCGGCACCGCAGCGGAAATCACACCAGTACGCAGCGTTGATGGTATTCAGGTCGGTGAAGGCCGCTGCGGTCCAGTCACCAAACGCATCCAGCAAGCCTTCTTTGGCCTCTTCACCGGTGAAACGGAAGATAAATACGGCTGGTTGGATCAGGTTAATCAATAAACATAAATTTGGGACGGCACGCACCGTCCCAATTATTAGACAGACGGGAGTTAATCAAGCATGCCTAAGTATCGTTCTGCCACCACCACCCATGGCCGTAATATGGCGGGTGCCCGCGCATTGTGGCGCGCCACCGGGATGACCGATGACGACTTCGGGAAACCGATTATCGCTGTGGTGAACTCCTTTACCCAGTTCGTGCCAGGGCACGTGCATCTGCGCGATCTCGGTAAGCTGGTTGCCGAACAAATTGAAGCTTCAGGCGGCGTAGCAAAAGAGTTCAACACCATTGCTGTGGATGACGGAATTGCCATGGGCCACGGGGGCATGCTGTATTCACTGCCGTCGCGCGAGCTGATTGCCGATTCGGTCGAGTACATGGTTAACGCCCACTGTGCCGATGCGATGGTCTGCATCTCCAACTGCGACAAAATCACCCCCGGGATGTTAATGGCCTCTTTGCGCCTGAATATTCCGGTGATCTTTGTTTCCGGTGGCCCAATGGAAGCCGGGAAAACCAAGCTTTCTGACCAAATCATCAAGCTCGACCTGGTTGATGCGATGATTCAGGGCGCGGACCCGAAAGTCTCTGACTCACAAAGCGAACAGGTTGAGCGTTCCGCCTGTCCGACTTGCGGCTCCTGCTCGGGGATGTTCACCGCCAACTCGATGAACTGTCTGACCGAAGCGCTGGGTCTGTCGCAGCCAGGTAATGGTTCGTTGCTGGCGACCCACGCTGACCGTAAGCAACTGTTCCTCAATGCCGGTTCGCGTATCGTCGAGCTGACCAAACGCTATTATGAGCAGGATGACGCTTCCGCTCTGCCGCGCAACATTGCCAGCAAGGCGGCGTTTGAAAATGCCATGACACTGGATATCGCGATGGGCGGCTCCACCAACACCGTTCTGCACCTGCTGGCGGCAGCGCAGGAAGCGGAAATCGACTTCACTATGAGTGACATCGACAAGCTGTCTCGTAAAGTGCCGCAGCTGTGTAAAGTGGCGCCAAGTACGCAGAAATACCATATGGAAGACGTGCACCGCGCGGGCGGCGTACTGGGCATTTTAGGTGAACTGGACAGAGCAGGCCTGCTGAACCGTGACGTGAAAAACGTGCTGGGTCTGACGCTGCCGCAAACGCTCGATCGGTATGACGTGATGCTGACCAAAGATGACGCGGTGAAAAAGATGTTCCGCGCAGGCCCGGCCGGCATCCGTACCACCCAGGCGTTCTCGCAGGACTGCCGTTGGGATACGCTGGATGACGATCGCGCCGAAGGTTGTATCCGCTCGCTGGAACACGCCTACAGCAAAGACGGCGGCCTGGCTGTGTTGTACGGTAACTTCGCGGAAAACGGCTGCATCGTGAAAACCGCAGGCGTGGATGACAGCATCCTGAAATTCACCGGCCCGGCAAAAGTGTATGAAAGCCAGGACGATGCGGTTGAGGCTATTCTTGGCGGCAAAGTGGTTGCCGGCGACGTGGTAGTTATTCGCTATGAAGGGCCGAAAGGCGGACCAGGGATGCAGGAAATGCTTTACCCAACCACCTTCCTGAAATCGATGGGTCTGGGCAAGGCCTGTGCCCTGATAACAGATGGCCGTTTCTCTGGCGGTACTTCGGGCCTCTCTATCGGTCACGTTTCACCGGAAGCGGCCAGCGGCGGTAATATCGCGATTATCGAAGATGGCGACATGATTGCTATCGATATCCCGAATCGTGGCATTCAACTGCAACTGAGTGATGCGGAAATCGCTGCGCGCCGTGAAGCGCAGGAAGCACGCGGTGACAAAGCCTGGACACCAAAAGATCGTCAGCGTCAGGTCTCTTTTGCCCTGCGCGCCTATGCCAGCCTGGCAACCAGCGCCGACAAAGGTGCGGTGCGCGATAAATCGAAACTGGGGGGTTAAGACGATGGCGGATTCACAACCCCTGTCCGGCACACCGGAAGGTGCTGAATATCTCAGAGCGGTACTGCGTGCGCCGGTGTACGAAGCGGCGCAGGTCACACCGTTACAAAAAATGGACAAGCTCTCTTCGCGCCTCGATAACGTCATTCTGGTGAAACGCGAAGACCGACAGCCCGTGCACAGTTTCAAGCTGCGCGGAGCCTATGCCATGATGGCGGGACTGACTGAAGCGCAGAAAGCGCATGGCGTGATCACTGCATCAGCAGGAAACCATGCCCAGGGCGTGGCGTTCTCCTCTGCGCGTTTAGGTGTGAAAGCGCTGATTGTCATGCCGACGGCTACCGCTGATATCAAAGTCGATGCCGTGCGCGGTTTCGGTGGCGAAGTATTGCTGCACGGCGCGAACTTTGATGAAGCCAAAGCCAAAGCAATTGAGCTGTCGCAACAGCAAGGCTTTACCTGGGTCCCGCCGTTCGATCACCCGATGGTGATTGCCGGGCAAGGTACGCTGGCGCTGGAATTACTGCAGCAGGATGCCCATCTTGATCGCGTTTTTGTACCGGTCGGTGGCGGTGGTCTGGCCGCCGGTGTCGCCGTACTGATTAAACAGTTGATGCCACAAATTAAAGTGATTGCCGTGGAAGCTGAAGATTCTGCCTGCCTGAAAGCGGCGCTGGAGGCCGGTCATCCGGTGGATCTCCCACGCGTCGGTCTTTTTGCTGAAGGCGTAGCGGTCAAACGCATTGGTGATGAAACCTTCCGTCTGTGCCAGGAGTATCTCGATGACATTATCACCGTCGATAGCGATGCTATTTGCGCGGCGATGAAAGACCTGTTTGAAGATGTGCGAGCCGTGGCTGAGCCATCGGGCGCGCTGGCGCTGGCGGGAATGAAAAAATACATCGCCCAGCACAATATTCGCGGCGAGCGTCTGGCGCATGTGCTTTCCGGCGCTAACGTTAATTTCCACGGCCTGCGCTACGTTTCTGAACGCTGCGAGTTGGGGGAACAACGTGAAGCATTGCTGGCAGTGACCATCCCGGAAGAGAAGGGCAGCTTCCTGAAATTCTGCCAATTGCTGGGTGGGCGCTCGGTTACCGAGTTTAACTATCGTTTTGCCGATGCCAAAGACGCTTGTATTTTTGTCGGGGTACGTCTGAGTCGCGGTCTGGAAGAGCGTAAGGAAATCCTCCAGTTGCTCAACGAGGGGGGCTACAGTGTGGTGGACCTTTCCGACGATGAAATGGCAAAACTGCACGTGCGCTATATGGTCGGTGGACGTCCGTCAAAACCCTTGCAGGAGCGGCTGTTCAGCTTCGAATTCCCGGAATCGCCGGGGGCGCTGCTGAAGTTTCTGCATACGCTGGGGACGCACTGGAATATTTCATTGTTCCACTACCGCAGTCATGGAACTGACTACGGCCGTGTTCTGGCGGCGTTTGAACTGGGCGATCATGAGCCGGATTTTGAAACGCGACTAAATGAGCTGGGCTACGACTGCCATGATGAGAGTCATAACCCTGCGTTCAGGTTCTTTCTGGCAGGGTAGGCCGGATAAGGCGCTTCCGGCATTAGTGCCCAGGTAGCAAGCTCCAGAACGCATCAATCAGCGGCTCATGCAGCCGCTTTTTTTGTGCGCAAACGCCCAGCTCAAACGGCGTTTTCTCGTCGCTACGTTCTAAAATCATCACGCGGTTGCGCACCGGTTCAGGGCTATTTTCCAGCACCACTTCCGGCAGCAGCGCCACACCGCAGCCCAGTGCCACCATGGAGACCATCGCTTCATGACCGCCGACCGTGGCGTAAATTGAGGGATTGCTGATTTTATGACGGCGGAACCACAGCTCAATGCGGCGGCGAACCGGCCCCTGGTCAGCCATGATAAAGGGTACCGTGGACCAATCAGGTTCCTCTACGGAAATCTGATTGCGTACCGGGCAAGGCAGTGCCGGGGCAATCAGCACCACCGCCAGGTTCTCCAACATGGAAAAGGCCACCGCGCCAGGCAGCGTTTCTGGCTTCCCGGCAATCGCCAGGTCAGCCTCGCCAGTGACCACTTTATCCATCGCATCGGCGGCATCACCGGTAGTGAGTTTGATTTCCACCGACGGGTGTTCGGCACGGAAGCGATCAAGGATCGGTGGTAAATGGCTGTAGGCGGCGGTCACCGAACAAAAGATATGCAGCTCACCTGACAGCGACGGTCCTTGCTGATCAATGGTATGGCGTAATTGCTGATACTGCAGCAGCGTCTGCTGGGCAAAAACGCGCAGCTCTTCGCCCGCTTCGGTGAGTGTGACCGTGCGGTTATCACGGACAAATAGCGCCTGACCAAGATCCTCTTCCAGGCGTTGAATCTGCCGGGAAAGCGTAGAAGGACTGACGTGCATGGCCCGTGCACTTCGGCCAAAGTGGCGACTTTCCGCCAGGTGCAGGAAGGTTTTTAGATCGCGTAAATCCACAGACGAGCCCCCGGGTTTCTACGTTGCATAAATTGCAATGTGATGTTGTGAATATATCAATTTCCGCAATAAATTTCCTGTTGTAATGTGGGTTCATTCTCGCTGAAACGCGAACCGAACAATAAGACACACAACATCACGGAGTACACCATCATGGCTAACTACTTTAATACACTGAATCTGCGTCAGCAGCTGGCTCAGCTGGGCAAATGTCGCTTCATGGGCCGCGAAGAATTCGCCGACGGCGCAAGCTACCTTCAGGGTAAAAAAGTGGTCATCGTCGGCTGTGGCGCGCAGGGTCTGAACCAGGGCCTGAACATGCGTGACTCCGGTCTGGATATCTCCTACGCCCTGCGTAAAGAAGCGATCGCTGAGAAACGTGCTTCCTGGCGTAAAGCGACTGAAAACGGCTTCAAAGTGGGTACCTACGAAGAGCTGATCCCGCAGGCGGATCTGGTGGTTAACCTGACGCCAGACAAACAGCACTCCGACGTTGTGCGTTCCGTACAGCCGCTGATGAAAGACGGCGCGGCGCTGGGTTACTCCCATGGCTTCAACATCGTTGAAGTGGGCGAGCAGATCCGTAAAGACATCACCGTAGTGATGGTGGCACCGAAGTGTCCGGGTACCGAAGTGCGTGAAGAGTACAAACGTGGTTTCGGTGTACCAACGCTGATCGCGGTTCACCCGGAAAACGATCCGAAAGGCGAGGGCATGGCCATCGCTAAAGCCTGGGCTGCGGCAACAGGTGGTCACCGTGCGGGCGTGCTGGAATCCTCCTTTGTGGCAGAAGTGAAATCTGATCTGATGGGCGAGCAGACTATCCTGTGCGGTATGCTGCAGGCGGGCTCTCTGCTGTGCTTCGACAAGCTGGTGGAAGAAGGTACCGACCCGGCTTACGCAGAAAAACTGATTCAGTTCGGTTGGGAAACCATCACCGAAGCGCTGAAGCAGGGCGGCATCACTTTGATGATGGACCGTCTGTCTAACCCGGCAAAACTGCGTGCTTATGCGCTGTCAGAACAACTGAAAGCGATCATGGTGCCGCTGTTCCAGAAACACATGGACGACATCATCTCCGGTGAATTCTCTGCCGGCATGATGGCTGACTGGGCTAACGACGATAAGAAACTGCTGACCTGGCGTGAAGAGACCGGTAAAACCGCGTTTGAAACCGCACCGCAGTTTGAAGGTAAAATCGGCGAGCAGGAATACTTCGATAAAGGCGTTCTGATGATTGCGATGGTGAAAGCGGGCGTTGAGCTGGCGTTCGAAACCATGGTGGATTCCGGCATCATCGAAGAGTCTGCTTACTACGAATCACTGCACGAACTGCCGCTGATCGCGAACACCATCGCCCGTAAGCGTCTGTACGAAATGAACGTGGTTATCTCCGATACCGCAGAATACGGTAACTACCTGTTCTCTTACGCTTGCGTACCGCTGCTGAAAGAGTTTATGACTACCCTGCAGACCGGCGACCTGGGCAAAGCGATTGCTGAAGGCGCGGTAGACAACGCCCAGCTGCGCGACGTGAACGAAGCGGTTCGCGGCCACGCTATCGAGCAGGTTGGTAAGAAACTGCGCGGCTACATGACCGATATGAAGCGTATCGCAGTAGCAGGCTAATAAAAGCTCGTTATCATCCGGCCCGGTCAGCGCCTCGCTACCGGGCCGTTTTTTTATCTGCGTTTGACGGGATCGCTCGCTCCGCTCTTATCATCTAAATTCATCTTTTTATCATGTAGATAGCTTTTATTTGTACAGATGATCATTTCTGGGATTGCTCATATCTATCTTATGTAATATTGTAAGTTACATGAAAACAAACAACTCATTCTCAGCAACGCTGCACATCCTGCTTCACCTGGAGCAGATGGACAAACCTCTGACATCCGAACAGATGGCTGCCTTTATCGACGGCAATCCGGCATTCATCCGCAAGCTGCTTGCCGGGCTCAGGGAAAACAACATTGTCTGTGCCACTAAGGGGCACCACGGCGGCTGGCGGCTGTGTCGGCCGGTTAGCGACATCACGCTTTACGATATCTACATGGCGCTCGGCGAACCGGCGCTGTTTGCGTTGGGCAACCGCAGCGAAAACCCGCAGTGCCTGGTAGAACAGGGGGTAAACCGGGTGATGTCAGAGACGCTCGCCGATGCGCAGACGCTGATCCTCGATCGTTTTAAACGCCTGACGCTACAGGATATCGGCTGCGAATTTATTAGCTACTTCAACGACAAAGGTCACGACCATGATTGAAAATTTAACCACCTGCCTGATGATTGCGATGGCGGCGAGCAGTATTTCGATGACGGTGACGCAGACGGAGCTGTTTGCCGCGTTTCGCGAATGGACGACGGAAAAGAACGCGCTGATGGGGCACTTATTCCACTGCTTCTATTGCTTAAGCCACTGGGTGGTATTTGGCGGGATGGCGGTATATCGCCCGGCGCTGTTGAACAGCGGGTTTGCGCTGATTGACTGGGTGATGACGGCGTTTATCGTGATTACTATCACTACGCTGATTAACGGCCTGATGTTTAAGGTGTTCCAGGCGGCGGTTAGCACCCACGTGATGAAGCATAACGCCCAGCAGACGCTGCAATCGCAGAAATAAAAATCCGGCGTTGCCTCGTCCGGGCTACGAACGACCGGTAGCCCGGACGAGGCAACGCCGATGCCGGGGATACACCTTAGTTACGGTACAACACCTTAATGATGTGGTAACCGAACTGAGTGTGCAGCGGGCCGGTTGGCTCCAGCACTGGGCAGGAGAAGACCACTTTATCGAACGCCGGAACCATCTGGCCCTGGCGGAATTCACCTAAGTCACCGCCGCGTTTGCCCGATGGGCAGATGGAGTGCTTCTTCGCCAGCTTGCCGAAATCTGCGCCGTTTTTAATCTGTTCCAGAAGATCCAGTGCCAGTTTCTCTTCTTTCACCAGGATATGCACTGCTGCTGCTGTTTTTGCCATGATCGAGCCTTTCTATAAGCGAGTCTGTAAGGCTGGCGATTTTAGCATGGCTTATCGCCGATACAGCACCTTGATGATGTGATAGCCAAATTTGGTTTTGACCGGCCCGAAAGGCTTAAGTAGCGGGCAGCTAAAAACGGCGGCGTCGAATGGCCCCACCATCATTCCCTGCTTGAACTCGCCAAGATCGCCGCCGTTGCGCCCGGAAGGGCAGCGGGAATAGCGTTTTGCCAGATGATCGAAGCTGATTCCTCGCTCCAGTTTGCTGAGGATCTCCAGCGCCAGTTTTTCTTCTTTTACCAGGATGTGCAGGGCTGCCGCGCTCTTTGCCATAAGGTCACTCTTATCGTTGATTTGCTACCCAACACTTTACCATTCGGCGGGTAAATCTCAGCCTGACTTTCTGCTACAATCCACACCCCCGTGTTTACAGATTGAGCAATGCCCCTATGCGTTTAAACCCCGGACAACAACAAGCCGTCGAATTCGTCACTGGCCCTTGCCTGGTGCTGGCGGGAGCGGGTTCCGGTAAGACGCGCGTTATCACCAATAAAATTGCGCACCTGATTCGCGTTTGTGGCTATCAGGCGCGGCATATCGCGGCGGTGACGTTTACCAATAAGGCCGCCCGTGAAATGAAAGAGCGTGTAGCGCAGACGCTCGGTCGTAAAGAGGCACGTGGATTGATGATCTCCACCTTCCACACTCTGGGGCTGGATATCATCAAGCGTGAATTTGCGGCGTTGGGGATGAAGTCGAACTTCTCGCTGTTTGACGATACCGATCAGGTCGCCCTGCTTAAGGAACTGACCGAAGGGTTAATTGAGGACGATAAACTGATCCTCCAACAGCTGATCTCCACGATCTCCAACTGGAAAAACGATCTGATGACCCCGGCGCAGGCAGCGGCCAGCGCTAAAGGCGAACGCGATCGTATTTTTGCGCACTGCTATGGTCTGTACGACGCGCATATGAAGGCGTGTAACGTTCTTGACTTTGACGATCTGATCTTACTCCCGACGCTTCTGCTTCAACGTAATGAAGAGGTTCGTGAGCGCTGGCAAAACAAGATTCGCTACCTGCTGGTGGATGAATATCAGGATACCAACACCAGCCAGTACGAGTTGGTGAAGTTATTGGTGGGCAGCCGTGCACGCTTCACCGTCGTGGGTGATGACGATCAGTCGATTTACTCGTGGCGTGGTGCGCGTCCACAAAACCTGGTGCTGCTGAGCAAAGATTTTCCGGCGCTGCAGGTGGTTAAGCTGGAGCAGAACTATCGTTCTTCCGGGCGTATCCTGAAGGCCGCGAACATCCTCATTGCCAATAACCCGCATGTATTTGAAAAGCGGTTGTTCTCTGAGCTGGGCTACGGACCTGAGCTGAAAGTACTGAGTGCCAACAACGAAGAGCATGAAGCGGAACGTGTGACCGGGGAGTTGATTGCTCATCACTTCGTGAATAAGACGCAGTATAAGGACTATGCGATCCTGTATCGTGGCAACCACCAGTCACGAGTGTTCGAAAAATTCCTGATGCAGAACCGCATCCCGTACAAAATTTCCGGGGGGACATCGTTTTTCTCGCGTCCGGAAATCAAAGATCTGCTCGCCTATCTGCGCGTGCTGAGCAACCCGGATGACGACAGCGCGTTTCTGCGTATTGTTAATACACCGAAGCGTGAGATCGGCCCAGCGACACTGCAAAAGTTGGGTGAGTGGGCCATGACGCGTAATAAAAGCCTGTTTACCGCCAGTTTTGATATGGGGCTTAGCCAGACGCTGACCGGCCGCGGTTATGATTCTCTGACCCGCTTTACGCACTGGCTAGGGGAAATCCAGCGCCTCGCGGAGCGTGAACCGATTGCCGCCGTGCGTGACCTGATCCATGGCATTGATTACGAATCCTGGCTGTATGAGACTTCGCCGAGCCCAAAAGCGGCGGAAATGCGTATGAAGAACGTCAACACGCTGTTCAGTTGGATGACGGAGATGCTGGAAGGCAGCGATCTGGAAGAGCCGATGACCCTGACTCAGGTTGTTACCCGTTTTACCCTGCGCGATATGATGGAGCGTGGAGAAAGCGAAGAAGAGTTGGATCAGGTGCAGCTGATGACGCTACATGCTTCAAAAGGGCTGGAGTTCCCCTATGTGTTTATGGTGGGAATGGAAGAGGGCTTTTTACCTCATCAGAGCAGCATTGATGAAGACAACATTGATGAAGAGCGTCGTCTGGCCTACGTCGGCATTACCCGTGCACAGAAAGAGCTTATCTTCACGTTGTGCAAAGAACGCCGTCAATACGGGGAGCTGGTGCGTCCGGAGCCGAGCCGCTTCCTGCTGGAACTGCCACAGGATGACGTAATCTGGGAACAGGAGCGTAAAGTGGTGAGCGCTGAGGAGCGGATGCAAAAGGGGCAAGCCAGTATCGCGAATATTCGGGCTATGATGGCCAAAGCAAAAGAGAAGTAGGTTTTTGTAGGCCGGATAAGCGTAGCGCCATCCGGCAATACTTGAAGTTTAGTGCACTTCTAAAGGCCAGTGAACATAGCTTTGCCACTGGCTTTCTTGATCGATGAGCTCTTTACCCAGTGGGTGATGCGCCAGCCATCCAGCAGGTAGCGTTACCGTAAGGTGTTCATCTCTTGCATCTAAATGAACTTCGGGCACTAAATCGTCACGGCGACGACTTGCGAAGATGATCGCAAGCCGTAACAAGCGACAAAGATGCTCAGCGATACGCGGAGGCACGGCGTTTTGCTGGTGGAGCGAAGAGAGATCGACTGGGTTGGTCTGATTTAATAACAGCGTGGCTAACAGTTTTTTTTGCGCGGGGGTAAATCCCGGGAGATCGAGGTTGCGTACCAGATACGCCGCATGCTGTGGTGCCTGCTTAAAATCGACGCTCAGCCCAATTTCATGTAACTGGCAGGCGCTAATCAGTAGTTCACGACTTATCGCTTCAAGATGCCACTTTTTTTCTACCTGATCGAGGAATTTAGTCGCCAGATTGGCAACCCGATGCGCTTGCTCAGTATCGACCATAAATCGACGCTGAATATTACGCAACGTACGGCTGCGAATATCCTGATCCACTGCCAGATGTAACATGCCGTAGACCAGACCTTCGCGTAATGCGCCACCTGCGAGGGTCATGCACTGAATGTTCAGTTCCGTGAAAATAGCGATCAGAATGGCCAGTCCGCTGGGGAACACCAATGCGCGTTCCAGCGTTAGGCCCTCTATTTCCAGCTCTTCCAGGCGTCCACAATGAATGGCGCGCTGTTTTAACTGCTGGAGTTTCGCCAGCGTAATACGCTCATCCATTCCCTGCGCCATCATGATTTCCTGTAGTGCCTGCACGGTACCAGAGGCACCAACACAGACTTTCCAGCCATGAAAGCGCAGTTTATCTGCTACCGGGCGTAGAACCTCACGCGCCGCCTTCTCTGCTTCGTCAAAATTTTCCTGCGCCAGATTACGATCGGTGAAGTACCGTTCGAGCCAGGTAACGCAGCCCATTGACAGACTAAACAAGGAGGTGGTTTGTGCGCCGGAACCGGTGACCAGTTCAGTACTGGCACCACCAATATCAACGACCAGGCGCTGATCGGCTCCGCCGGTAGTATGGGCGACACCCTGATAAATCAGTCGGGCTTCTTCTTCGCCGCTAATCACCTGGACAGGACAGCCGAGGATCTCTTGTGCTTTAGCGATAAACGCGTTGGCGTTTACGGCAATACGTAGTGTCGCGGTGGCGACGACGCGGATTTGCGGGTGTGGGATATCCTGCAGACGTTCTGCAAACAGGCGCAGACATTGCCAGCCGCGTTCCATGGCTTCAGCGGAGAGAACGTTGTCGTTGTTCAGGCCGGCAGCCAGACGCACCTTGCGTTTGATACGCGTGAGCGTCTGGATGCTTCCCGCCACCTCGCGTACAACCAGCATATGAAAACTATTAGAGCCGAGATCTATTGCCGCATACAGCGAAGTAGAATTCATACACTTCATCCTTCAACCTGTATCTGTGTTGGCTGCGTTCTCTCACCCGAATCACTGACTAAAGTAAGCTCATCGGGATTCGTTTTCTTGCCGCCTTGATACAGGCTGAATGATTTTGTGTATGGCATAACTTTTCTTAACCTGAACGACGACGATTACGTGGGGCACCGCCGGTACGACGCGGGCCATTGCCTGGGCGTGGGCGCGTCAGGCGCAGCGGCTTCGGCAGGTCGGTCATCAGCGCGTCCGGGTTGTACTTACTGACCGGAATCGAGTGGCCAATGTAGGTCTCGATTGCAGGTAAATTCAGCGCGTACTCTTCACAAGCCAGGCTAATAGAATGACCACTTGCGCCTGCACGACCTGTACGACCAATGCGGTGGACGTAATCTTCACAATCATCCGGCAGGTCATAGTTAAACACGTGCGTTACGGCTGGAATGTGCAGGCCACGTGCCGCGACATCGGTCGCGACGAGAATATCGAGATCGCCACGGGTGAACTCATCAAGGATACGCAGGCGTTTTTTCTGCGCCACATCACCGGTAAGCAGGCCTACGCGATGTCCGTCAGCAGCAAGACTGCCCCAGATCTCTTCACAGCGATGTTTGGTGTTCGCAAAAACAATGGCGCGATCTGGCCACTCTTCTTCAATCAGCGTTTGCAGCAAACGCATTTTCTCTTCGTTTGAAGGATAGAAGAGTTCTTCTTTAATACGGTGGCCCGTCTTCTGTTCCGGTTCAACTTCAACGTACTCGGCGTTGTTCATCTGTTCAAACGCCAGTTCACGGACGCGGTAAGAGAGGGTTGCGGAAAACAGCATGTTCAGGCGTTGAGTGGTTGGCGGCATACGGCGGAACAGCCAACGAATATCTTTAATAAAGCCAAGATCGTACATACGATCGGCTTCATCCAGTACCACGACCTGAATCGCGCCCAGGTTGATATGGTTCTGCTTTGCGTAGTCAATGAGACGACCGGTAGTGCCGATAAGAATATCGACGCCGCTTTCCAGCACTTTCAGCTGTTTGTCATAGCCATCACCGCCATAAGCCAGGCCTAATTTCAGACCAGTGGTCTGTGCCAGCGGCTCAGCGTCGGCGTGGATCTGCACGGCTAACTCACGCGTTGGCGCCATAATTAACGCACGCGGTTGGTTCACCTTGCGATCGGCAATCGCGGGATGAGAGAGAAGATAATGAAACGTTGACGTCAGGAACGCCATCGTTTTTCCGGTACCGGTTTGCGCCTGCCCTGCAACATCACGGCCTGCCAGCGTTAGCGGCAGCGCGAGGGCCTGAATGGGCGTGCAGTTATGAAACCCTTTATTTTCAAGGGCTTCTATCACCTTTGGGTGCAGGGCGAAGTCGGAAAACTTCTGTTCTGTTAAATGTGTTTTGCTCATAGTGTGGTAGAATATCAGCTTACTATTGCTTTACGAAAGCGTATCCGGTGAAATAAAGTCAACCTTTAGTTGGTTAATACTGTACACAATTCATTCATGATGCGTCGAGATGGCAAGTGAATGGGTCCACAGAAGCGTACTGAGTACGTAACTGGGACACAGCGCACAGCCAACAAAAAGGCGGCTTGAAGGATGATGTGTAAACACCAACACACCAGGCTTATTCCTGTGGAGTTATTATGAGCGATAAAATTATTCACCTGACTGACGACAGTTTTGACACGGATGTACTCAAAGCGGACGGAGCGATCCTCGTTGATTTCTGGGCAGAGTGGTGCGGTCCGTGCAAAATGATCGCTCCGATTCTGGATGAAATCGCTGACGAATATCAGGGCAAATTGACGGTTGCTAAACTGAACATTGACCAAAACCCAGGCACCGCGCCGAAGTATGGTATTCGTGGCATCCCGACCCTTCTGCTGTTTAAAAACGGTGAAGTTGCGGCGACTAAAGTTGGCGCACTGTCCAAAGGTCAGTTGAAAGAGTTCCTCGACGCTAACTTAGCGTAAGGAAGTATCATGATCGGGCGGCCATACTTCGAAATGATTCGGATGACTGGACGCCCGACTTGAGTCGTGCTAAGTTAGTGTTGACTTCGTATTAAACATACCTTATTAAGTTTGAATCTAGCTTTATCCAATACTTCCCGTTGTTTCTCGTGCGAGAAGTTGACAGATTCAGGGCCTTGTCACTCAATCCGTCTTGTCGTTTCAGTTCTGCGTACTTTCCTGTGACCAGACAGCGAACAGACATGAGTCGATGGCCGTAAACAGGCATGGATGACCCTGCCATACCATTCACAACATTAAGTTCGAGATTTACCCCAAGTTTAAGAACTCACACCATTATGAATCTTACCGAATTAAAGAATACGCCGGTTTCTGAGCTGATCACTCTCGGCGAAAATATGGGCCTTGAAAACCTGGCTCGTATGCGCAAGCAGGACATTATTTTTGCCATCCTGAAGCAGCACGCAAAGAGTGGCGAAGATATCTTTGGTGACGGTGTGCTGGAGATATTGCAGGATGGATTTGGTTTCCTCCGCTCTGCAGACAGCTCCTACCTCGCCGGTCCTGATGACATCTACGTTTCCCCAAGCCAAATCCGCCGTTTCAACCTCCGCACTGGTGATACCATTTCTGGTAAGATTCGCCCGCCGAAAGAAGGTGAACGCTATTTTGCGCTGTTGAAAGTTAACGAAGTTAACTACGACAAACCGGAAAACGCCCGTAACAAAATCCTCTTCGAAAACTTAACGCCGCTGCACGCAAACTCCCGTCTGCGTATGGAGCGTGGTAATGGTTCTACCGAGGACTTAACGGCGCGCGTACTGGATCTGGCATCGCCGATCGGTCGTGGTCAACGTGGTCTGATTGTAGCACCGCCGAAAGCGGGTAAAACAATGCTGCTGCAGAACATTGCGCAGAGCATTGCCTACAACCACCCGGACTGCGTGCTGATGGTTCTGCTGATTGACGAACGTCCGGAAGAAGTGACCGAGATGCAGCGTCTGGTTAAAGGTGAAGTTGTGGCTTCTACCTTTGACGAACCCGCATCTCGCCACGTTCAGGTTGCGGAAATGGTAATCGAGAAGGCGAAACGTCTGGTTGAACACAAGAAAGACGTTATCATCCTGCTCGACTCCATCACGCGTCTGGCGCGTGCTTACAACACCGTGGTCCCGGCTTCCGGGAAAGTACTGACTGGTGGTGTGGATGCTAACGCCCTGCATCGTCCGAAGCGTTTCTTCGGTGCGGCGCGTAACGTGGAAGAGGGCGGCAGTCTGACCATCATCGCGACTGCGCTTATCGATACCGGCTCTAAAATGGATGAAGTTATCTACGAAGAGTTTAAAGGTACCGGCAACATGGAACTGCATCTCTCTCGTAAGATTGCTGAAAAACGCGTCTTCCCGGCTATCGACTACAATCGTTCCGGTACCCGTAAAGAAGAGCTGCTTACCACCCAGGAAGAGCTGCAGAAAATGTGGATCCTGCGCAAAATCATCCATCCGATGGGTGAAATTGATGCGATGGAGTTCCTCATTAATAAGCTGGCGATGACGAAGACCAATGATGACTTCTTCGATATGATGAAGCGCTCATAATTCAGACATCATCCGAAAACGCCACGTTTTTACGTGGCGTTTTGCTTTTATAGCTGTAATCTTAACGACACAATAACAATAATACGGTATGACATACCGCCAGGTTGAAAAAGATTCGTAATTTGTATCTTGTGGTTGATAATTATACAGAACCATCGGATATGGAGGCGGGTTTCCCTTCTGAATAAAGGTCTTCGTGGTTATACTTCTGCTATTAATTTTCTCTGAGAGCATGCATTGTGAATTTACTGACAGTAAGCACTGATCTCATCAGTATTTTTTTATTCACAACACTGTTTCTTTTCTTTGCGCGTAAGGTCGCAAAAAAGATTGGTTTAGTGGATAAACCCAACTTTCGCAAACGGCATCAAGGATTGATCCCGTTGGTTGGGGGGATTTCGGCTTACGCAGGTATTTGCTTTACGTTTGTGATTGCTGATTATTACATCCCGCATGCATCTCTCTATCTGGCCTGTGCCGGCGTGCTGGTTTTGGTTGGCGCGCTGGACGATCGTTTTGATATCAGTGTAAAAATTCGCGCAACTATCCAGGCCGCGATCGGCATCATCATGATGTCGGTTGGCAAACTCTATCTTCTTAGCCTTGGGTATATTTTTGGCCCCTGGGAGATGATTCTTGGTCCGTTTGGCTATTTACTGACGCTGTTTGCCGTCTGGGCGGCAATTAATGCTTTCAATATGGTGGACGGCATTGACGGCCTGCTAGGTGGGCTGTCCAGCGTTTCATTCGCGGCGATGGGGTTTATCCTGTGGTTCGATGGGCAGACGAGTCTGGCCGTATGGTGTTTTGCGATGATCGCCGCCATTCTGCCTTATATTCTGCTGAACCTGGGCGTTCTTGGGCGCCGTTATAAAGTCTTCATGGGTGATGCCGGCAGTACGCTGATTGGTTTTACCATCATCTGGATCCTGCTGGAAACCACGCAGGGCAAAACGCATCCTATAAGCCCAGTTACCGCACTGTGGATTATCGCCATCCCATTGATGGATATGGTGGCAATCATGTACCGGCGTTTGCGTAAGGGCATGAGCCCGTTCTCAGCCGATCGCCAGCACATTCATCATTTGGTGATGCGGGCTGGGTTTACTTCCCGCCAGGCATTTGTTCTGATTACGCTGGCTGCGGCCGTGTTGGCATCGATCGGTGTGCTGGCTGAATATTTCCGTTTGGTTCCGGAATGGGCCATGCTGGTGCTGTTTTTAATGGCATTTGGCCTCTACGGATACTGTATCAAGCGTGCCTGGAAAGTGGCGAGATTTATCAAGCGAGTGAAGCGCAGACTGCGAAGAATTCGTGAAGGCAAACCAAACTTAACCAAGTGAATTGAGGATGCGATGACACAACCATTACCGGGGGAAGACGCCGTGAGCGCTGAAAATGAACTGGATATCCGTGGGTTGTTTCGTACCTTATGGGCAGGGAAGGTGTGGATTGTCGGTATGGCGCTCGCATTTGCACTTGTTGCTCTCGCCTATACTTTTTTCGCCCGTCAGGAGTGGAGCGCAACGGCTATTTCAGACAAGCCTACGGTCAATATGTTGGGGGGGTATTATTCTCAACAACAGTTCCTGCGCAACCTGGATATTAAGGCCAGCCTCGCGTCAACGGACCAGCCGTCGGTGATGGATGAAGCCTATAAAGAATTTATCATGCAGCTTGCCTCCTGGGATACGCGTCGTGAATTCTGGCAGCAGACTGATTACTATAAGCAGCGTATGGTTGGAAACAGTAAAGCCGATGCCGCGCTGCTGGATGAACTGATCAATAACATTCAGTTTATGCCTGGTGATGCGTTGCGGAACACCAATGACAGCGTGAAGCTGATTGCGGAAACGGCACCTGATGCCAACAATCTGCTGCGCCAGTACGTGGCCTTTGCCAGTCAGCGTGCAGCACGTCATCTGAACGATGAGCTGAAAGGCGCATGGGCTGCGCGGACGGTGCAAATGAAAGCGCAGGTCAAACGGCAGGAAGAGGTAGCAAAATCGATTTTCTCTCGCCGTGTTCATAACATTGAACAAGCGCTCAAAATTGCTGAGCAGCATAATATTTCGCGTACTTCTACTGATGTCCCTGCTGAAGAGTTACCTGATTCTGAGTTGTTTTTACTCGGACGTCCTATGCTACAGGCGCGACTCGAAAACCTGCAGTCTGTTGGCCCAGATTTTGATATGGACTATTTTCAAAACAGGGCCATGCTGAACACGCTGAACGTAGGCCCGACCCTGGATCCGCGTTTTCAGACCTATCGTTATTTGCGGACGCCGGAAGAACCGGTAAAACGTGATAGCCCACGTCGTGCCTTCCTGATGATTATGTGGGGCATCGTTGGGGCCCTGATCGGTGCTGGTGTCGCGTTAACCCGTCGCCGTTCGATTTAGCAATATCGTTGCAGTGAGGGGCTGGGCTCTCACTGCCAATCCGAAGAGAATCGATGTGAAAGTACTGACTGTATTTGGTACGCGACCGGAGGCCATTAAGATGGCTCCTCTGGTTCATGCGCTGGCTAAAGATCCTGATTTCGACGCGAAAGTTTGCGTCACCGCACAGCATCGGGAGATGCTCGATCAGGTATTGCACCTCTTTTCCATCGTACCTGACTACGATCTCAATATTATGCAGCCAGGTCAGGGACTGACAGAAATTACCTGTCGAATTCTGGAAGGATTAAAGCCAATCCTCGCTGAGTTCAAACCTGATGTGGTGCTAGTCCACGGTGATACAACAACAACGCTTGCTACCAGTCTGGCCGCGTTTTATCAGCGTATTCCGGTGGGACATGTTGAGGCTGGGTTGCGAACGGGCGATCTCTATTCTCCCTGGCCGGAAGAGGCAAACCGTACACTGACCGGGCGCCTGGCAATGTATCACTTTTCCCCAACTGAAAATTCACGCCAAAACCTGCTGCGTGAAACCATTCCGGATGATCGTATTTTTGTCACGGGGAATACGGTTATTGATGCGTTGATCTGGGTTCGCGATCGTGTACTGGGAAATGAAGCGCTGCGTGCTGAACTGGCTGAGCGCTATCCTTTCCTGGATGCTGATAAAAAGATGATCCTGGTGACCGGTCATCGTCGGGAAAGCTTTGGTCGCGGTTTTGAGCAAATCTGCCATGCTCTGGCGGAAATTGCCGCGGCTAATCAGGATGTACAGATTGTCTATCCGGTACACCTGAACCCCAACGTTAGCGAGCCGGTGAATCGTATTTTGGGTCACGTTGATAACGTGATGCTAATTGAACCGCAGGACTATCTGCCATTCGTCTGGCTGATGAATCATGCCTGGCTTATCCTTACCGATTCTGGCGGGATTCAGGAGGAAGCCCCTTCTCTGGGCAAACCTGTGTTGGTGATGCGCGAAACAACGGAACGGCCAGAAGCTATTACCGCAGGCACAGTACGTCTGGTTGGGACTGACCCTCAGCGGATTGTGGCAGAAGTCACGCGCTTGCTGCATGACGAAAATGAATATCAGACCATGAGCCGCGCCCATAATCCGTATGGTGATGGGCAGGCGTGTGGCCGAATTTTACACGCGTTAAAAAATAATCGGATATCGCTATGAGTTTTACGACCATTTCTGTCATTGGGCTGGGTTATATCGGACTGCCAACGGCGGCCGCTTTTGCTTCCCGTCAAAAACATGTTATTGGCGTAGATGTAAATCAACATGCGGTGGATACCATTAACCGCGGTGAAATCCACATCGTCGAACCCGATTTGGGTGCTGTGGTGAAAACGGCTGTCGAAAATGGCTTTCTGCGTGCGGTTACGGCACCCGTCGAAGCAGACGCTTATCTGATTGCTGTGCCGACCCCCTTCAAGGGGGAGCATGAACCCGATATGGTCTATGTTGAAGCCGCAGCGAAGTCGCTTGCACCGGTGTTGAAAAAAGGGGCGTTGGTGATCCTTGAATCGACGTCACCCGTCGGGGCAACGGAACAGATGGCAGCATGGCTTGCAGAAATGCGCCCTGACCTGACTTTCCCGCAGCAGGCGGGGGAACAGGCTGACGTGAACATTGCTTATTGTCCGGAGCGCGTGCTGCCAGGCCAGGTGATGGTTGAACTGATTAAAAATGACCGTGTGATTGGCGGAATGACCCCCGTCTGTTCTACGCGTGCCAGCGAACTGTACAACATCTTCCTCGAAGGTGAATGCGTGGTGACTAACGCCCGCACCGCAGAAATGTGTAAGTTGACCGAAAACAGCTTCCGTGACGTCAATATCGCCTTTGCTAATGAACTGTCGCTGATTTGCGCCGATCAGGGGATTAACGTTTGGGAACTGATCCGTCTGGCAAACCGCCACCCGCGGGTTAATATTTTGCAGCCTGGACCTGGCGTTGGCGGACACTGTATCGCGGTCGACCCGTGGTTTATTGTGGCGCAGAACCCGCAGCAGGCGAGATTGATCCGCACCGCGCGCGAGGTAAATGATAGTAAGCCTCATTGGGTTGTCGATCGGGTAAAAGCCGCTGTAGCAGATTGTCTGGCGGAGACCAATAAACGTGCCAGCGAAGTAAAAATTGCCTGTTTTGGTCTGGCGTTCAAACCGAATATTGATGATTTACGTGAAAGCCCGGCAATGGGGGTGGCGCAAAGTATCGCACGCTGGCACAGCGGCGAGACGTGGGTGGTTGAACCGAATATCCATCAGTTACCGAAAAAACTTGATGGCCTGTGTCAACTGGCGAAACTGGATGCTGCGTTGGCAAGTGCCGATGTGCTGGTGATGCTGGTTGACCATAATGAATTTAAAGCGATTAAAGGCGATGCGGTTCACCAGCAATATGTGGTTGATACCAAAGGAGTCTGGCGCTAATGAAACGAATTCTGGTTACCGGTGGTGCAGGATTTATTGGCTCAGCGGTTGTGCGTCACATCATTAATGAGACTCGGGATGCCGTGGTAGTGGTTGATAAGTTAACCTATGCCGGAAACCTGATGTCGCTGACGCCGGTTGCACAGAATGCCCGTTTTGCCTTTGAACACGTGGATATCTGCGATCGCGTAGCGCTCGACAACGTGTTTCAACAGTATCAGCCGGATTGCGTGATGCATCTGGCGGCAGAAAGTCATGTTGATCGTTCTATCGATGGCCCCGCCGCATTTATTGAAACCAATATTGTCGGGACCTACACGTTGCTGGAAGCCGCTCGCGCATACTGGAATGTGTTAACCGATGATAAAAAGCAGGCGTTTCGTTTCCACCATATATCAACCGACGAGGTGTATGGCGACCTGCATTCTACGGATGATTTCTTTACCGAAACGACGCCGTATGCACCGAGTAGTCCTTATTCCGCGTCAAAGGCCAGTAGCGATCATCTGGTGCGTGCCTGGTTGCGCACCTACGGGCTGCCAACGTTAATAACTAACTGCTCCAACAATTATGGCCCCTACCATTTCCCGGAAAAACTGATCCCGCTGATGATACTCAATGCACTGGCGGGAAAACCTCTACCGGTGTACGGCAACGGACAGCAGATTCGTGACTGGCTGTATGTGGAAGATCATGCCCGGGCGCTCTATTGCGTCGCGACAACAGGTGCAGTTGGCGAGACCTATAATATTGGTGGTCATAATGAGCGTAAAAACCTGGACGTGGTCGAAACGATTTGCAGCTTGTTGGAAGAACTGGCGCCGCAAAAACCACGAGGTGTCATGCGGTATCGTGAATTGATCACTTATGTTGACGATCGCCCCGGTCATGATTTGCGCTATGCCATTGATGCGTCAAAAATTGCGCGTGAACTTGGCTGGGTGCCGCAGGAAACGTTTGAAAGTGGGATGCGCAAAACCGTGCAATGGTATCTGGCAAATGAGGCCTGGTGGAAACCCGTGCAGGATGGCAGTTACCAGGGTGAGCGTTTGGGTCTGAAGGGCTAACAGCCTGGTTTTGGCGCCCGGAGGAGGGATCATATGAAAGGTATCATTCTGGCTGGTGGCTCAGGTACTCGCCTGTACCCCATTACGCGCGGCGTATCGAAGCAGTTATTGCCTATTTACGATAAGCCTATGATCTATTACCCGCTATCGGTACTGATGCTGGCGGGAATTCGCGAGATCCTAATTATTACCACACCGGAAGATAAAGGGTATTTCCAGCGTTTGCTGGGGGATGGCTCTGAGTTCGGTATTGAATTGCACTATGCGGAGCAGCCCAGTCCGGATGGTTTAGCACAGGCGTTCATTATTGGTGAAACGTTCCTTAACGGCGAACCGTCATGTCTGGTGCTTGGGGACAATATCTTCTTTGGCCAGGGATTTAGTCCAAAATTACGCCACGTTGCCGCCCGCACGGCAGGTGCGACAGTATTTGGCTATCAGGTGATGGATCCTGAGCGTTTCGGTGTGGTGGAGTTCGATGACAATTTTCGGGCAGTCTCGCTGGAAGAGAAGCCGAAAGAACCAAAATCAAACTGGGCGGTGACAGGACTCTATTTCTACGACAGCAAGGTAGTGGAATACGCAAAGCGTGTGAAACCTTCTGAGCGTGGGGAACTGGAAATTACCTCCATTAACCAGATGTACCTTGACGATGGCAATCTGACCGTTGAATTGCTTGGCCGTGGCTTTGCCTGGCTGGATACCGGTACGCACGACAGTCTGATTGAAGCGAGCACTTTTGTGCAGACGGTAGAGAAACGTCAGGGCTTTAAAATCGCCTGTCTGGAAGAGATCGCATGGCGTAATGGCTGGCTGGATGATGAAGGCGTAAGACGTGCCGCCAGCTCGCTGGCTAAAACAGGCTACGGCCAATATTTGCTGGAGCTTCTCCGTGCCCGTCCGCGCCAGTATTGAGTCTCTGGATTGGGAAAATACGTTCTTTGGTGTGAATAGCGCCATCGTACGGTTTGACCCGCATGCACCGATCCTGACCGCAGAAGTCTTACAGCGCTGGGACCGGGTGCAGGCAAAAATTCATGCTGCAAATACGAATGAAATAGATGCTTTACAGCAGCTGGGTTTTTCACTGGTAGAAGGTGAAATGGACTTTGTTCTGCCGGTTACGTGTGCCCGTGAAAATCCCGGTGCTCAGGTGGCACAAGCTGCGGATATTCCGCTGCTGCGTCAACTGGCGGGAGAGGCGTTCGCCCAAAGTCGTTTCCGCGCACCGTGGTATCCCGTGGAGGCCAGTGCGCGTTTTTATGCACAGTGGATAGAAAACGCTGTGCTGGGCACATTCGATCATCAGTGCCTCATTTTTCGCACACAGACTGGTGGGATTCGCGGTTATGTCTCACTACGTGAAGTCAATGATACTGATGCACGTATTGGCCTGCTGGCTGGTCGTGGTGCGGGTGCAGAACTCATGCAGGCTGCGCTTTGCTGGGCGCAGGCTCGCGGTAAAACAACATTGCGGGTGGCGACCCAGATGGGCAACACCGCCGCGCTTAAACGTTATATACAGAGTGGTGCAAATGTGGAAAGCACCGCGTACTGGTTATACAGGTGACAAAATGATTCCATTTAACGCGCCGCCGGTGGTGGGAACCGAGCTTGAATACATGCAGTCAGCGATGAGCAGCGGTAAGCTGTGTGGCGATGGTGGTTTTACCCGTCGTTGCCAGCAATGGCTGGAGCAGCATTTTGGCAGTGAGAAAGTGCTGCTGACGCCTTCCTGTACCGCATCACTGGAGATGGCGGCATTATTGCTGGACATCCAGCCCGGCGATGAAGTCATCATGCCCAGTTATACATTCGTTTCTACCGCGAACGCATTCGTGCTGCGTGGCGCAAAAATCGTCTTTGTCGATATCCACCCGGATACCATGAACATTGATGAAACGCTGATTGAAGCGGCGATTACCGAGAAAACCCGCGCTATTGTGCCGGTGCACTACGCCGGGGTTGCCTGTGAAATGGATACCATTATGGCGTTGGCGTCACAGTACAACCTGTTCGTGGTGGAAGATGCTGCTCAGGGCGTAATGTCGACCTACAAAGGCCGTGCGCTGGGGACCATTGGGCATATTGGCTGCTTTAGCTTCCATGAGACCAAAAACTATACCGCAGGCGGTGAAGGCGGGGCGACGCTGATCAACGACCGTAAATTAGTTGAACGTGCAGAAATCATCCGTGAAAAGGGGACGAATCGCAGTCAATTTTTCCGCGGTCAGGTTGATAAATATACCTGGCGTGATATTGGCTCCAGTTATTTGATGTCCGATCTCCAGGCTGCCTATCTGTGGGCGCAACTGGAAGCGGCAGAGCGTATTAATCATCAGCGACTGGTACTGTGGCAGAATTATTATGATGCCCTCGAACCGCTGGCGCGCGCCGGGCGCATTGATTTACCCGTCATCCCGGAAGGTTGTGCGCAGAATGCCCATATGTTTTATATCAAGCTGCGTGATATTGATGATCGCACGGCGTTGATTAACTTCCTGAAAGAAGCCGAAATTATGGCGGTATTCCATTATATTCCGCTGCATGATTGTCCGGCTGGCGATAAATTTGGTGTGTTTTCCGGAGTCGATCGTTATACCACCAAAGAAAGTGAACGTCTGTTGCGTCTGCCGCTGTTTTACAACCTGTCGCCGGTTAACCAGCGCACAGTGATTACGACCTTACTCAACTACTTTTCCTGATATGTCGCTGGCTAAAGCGTCCTTGTGGACGGCTACCAGTACGCTGGTAAAAATTGGTGCGGGTTTGTTGGTGGTAAAACTGCTGGCGGTCTCTTTCGGCCCTGCGGGTGTGGGCCAGGCGGGAAACTTCCGCCAGATGGTCA
The DNA here is from genome assembly GCF_028069775.1 of Citrobacter sp. Igbk 17. NCBI lineage: Bacteria > Pseudomonadati > Pseudomonadota > Gammaproteobacteria > Enterobacterales > Enterobacteriaceae > Citrobacter > Citrobacter sp. Igbk 17. The sequence continues at coordinate 30,449 of NZ_JANEWI010000020.1, forward strand.
CCGTGCTTGGCGTGTTGGCGGGCGCTGGGATTTTCAACGGCGTCACGAAATACGTTGCGCAGCACCATGATGATCCGGCGCGGTTGCGTAAGGTGGTGGGGACATCATCCGCAATGGTGCTGGGATTCTCTACGCTGATGGCGGCGATTTTTCTGCTGGCGGCCGCGCCTATCAGTCAGGGATTGTTTGGTCATACCCATTTTCAGGGGTTGGTACGGCTGGTTGCGCTGGTACAGATGGGGATTGCCTGGGCAAACCTGTTGCTGGCGTTGATGAAGGGCTTTCGCGATGCGGCGGGAAACGCGCTGTCGCTGATTGTGGGTAGCCTGGTCGGCGTCGTGGCCTACTACGGCTGCTATCGGTTGGGCGGATACGAAGGTGCCTTGCTGGGCCTGGCGCTGGTACCTGCGTTGGTCGTTATCCCTGCCGCTATTATGCTGATTAAGCGCGGGGTGATCCCCCTGCATTACCTGAAGCCCTCGTGGGACAACGGCCTGGCAGGGCAACTCAGCAAGTTTACGTTGATGGCGCTCATTACCTCTGTGACGCTACCAGTGGCGTATGTGATGATGCGAAACCTATTGGCGGCGCAATACAGCTGGGATGACGTGGGGATCTGGCAGGGGGTGAGCAGTATCTCTGATGCGTACCTGCAATTTATTACTGCTTCATTCAGTGTGTATCTACTGCCAACACTGTCTCGCCTGACTGAAAAGCGCGACATCGCGCGTGAAGTTATCAAGTCGCTGAAATTTGTATTGCCGGCGGTTGCCGCCGCGAGTTTTACCGTCTGGCTGTTACGTGATTTTGCTATCTGGCTGCTTTTCTCCGCTAAATTCACCGCTATGCGTGATTTATTTGCCTGGCAATTGGTGGGGGATGTTCTGAAAGTGGGTGCCTACGTATTTGGCTATCTGGTGATCGCGAAGGCCTCGCTGCGTTTTTATATTCTGGCCGAAATTAGCCAGTTCATTTTGTTGACGGCATTTGCCCACTGGTTGATCCCCGCGCACGGTGCTCTCGGCGCGGCACAGGCCTATATGGCAACGTACATCGTCTATTTTTCTCTTTGTTGTTGCGTGTTTTTACTCTGGCGTAGGCGGGTATGACTGTACTGATTCACGTTCTGGGATCGGATATCCCTCACCATAACCAAACCGTGCTGCGGTTCTTCAACGACGCGTTGGCTGTAACAAGTGAGCACGCGCGCGTGTTTATGGTTGCTGGTCAGGATACGGGATTAAGCGAGAGCTACCCGGCGTTATCACTGAGTTTCTACGGCGGAAAAAAGGCGCTGGCAGAGGCCGTTATCGCCAAAGCTAAGATGGATCGCCAGCAGCGTTTCTTCTTTCATGGGCAGTTCAATACTAGCCTGTGGCTGGCATTGCTGAGCGGGGGCATTAAACCTGAGCAGTTTTACTGGCATATTTGGGGTGCCGATCTGTATGAAGTCTCCAGTGGGCTGAAATTCCGTCTGTTTTACCCAATTCGTCGAATAGCGCAAAACCGCGTGGGATGTGTCTTTGCCACGCGAGGCGATCTGAGCTATTTCGCTGAGCAGCATCCGCGTGTACGTGGGGAATTGCTCTATTTCCCAACGCGTATGGATCCATCGCTGAACAATATGAGTAATGAGCGCCTGCGACGCGGGAAAATGACGATCCTGGTCGGAAACTCTGGCGATCGCAGTAATGAGCATGTAGCCGCGCTACGCGCTGTTCATCAGCAGTTTGGTGATACGGTGAATGTGATTGTGCCAATGGGTTACCCGGCAAATAATGCAGGCTATATTGATGAAGTACGCCAGGCAGGCCTGGCGTTATTTAGCGCCGATAATCTGCAAATTCTCAGCGAAAAGCTGGAATTTGATGACTATCTGGCGCTACTGCGTCAGTGCGATCTGGGTTACTTTATTTTTGCCCGTCAACAGGGGATTGGTACATTGTGTCTGCTGATTCAGGCGGGGATTCCGTGCGTGCTCAACCGTGAAAACCCATTCTGGCAGGATATGGCAGAGCAAAATATCCCGGTTCTGTTTACGACAGATGTACTCAATGAAGGTATTGTACGCGAAGCGCAGCGCCAGCTGGCATCGGTTGATAAAAGTGCAATTACTTTCTTTAGCCCGAATTATCTGCAACCGTGGCATAACGCGCTGCGCATTGCCTCAGGAGAAACCGTATGAGTCTGATGCAATTCAGCGGTCTGCTGGTGGTGTGGCTACTCTCTACTTTGTTTATCGCCACGCTGACCTGGTTTGAATTCCGACGCGTGCGGTTTAACTTCAATGTCTTCTTTTCATTGCTGTTTTTATTGACGTTTTTCTTTGGTTTTCCGTTAACCAGCGTGCTGGTCTTTCGCTTTGATGTGGCGGTGGCCCCGCCGGAAATTCTGCTGCAGGCGTTGCTGTCTGCTGCCTGTTTCTACGCGGTGTACTATGTGACCTATAAAACACGCCTGCGTAAACGGAGCCTGGAGAGAACGCGCAAACCGCTGTTTACCATCAATCGCGTTGAAGCTCATTTGACCTGGATTATCCTGATGGCGATTGCGCTGGTGAGCGTGGGCATTTTCTTTATGCACAACGGTTTCCTGCTATTCAGGCTGCAATCCTATAGCCAGATTTTCTCCAGTGAAGTATCCGGAGTGGCTCTGAAACGCTTCTTCTACTTCTTCATTCCGGCGATGCTGGTGGTCTACTTCCTGCGTCAGGACAGCAAAGCGTGGCTGTTCTTCCTGGTCAGTACCGTTGCATTTGGGTTGCTGACGTACATGATTGTTGGCGGAACCCGCGCCAATATTATTATCGCGTTTGCCATTTTCCTGTTTATCGGCATTATTCGTGGCTGGATTTCACTATGGATGCTGGCCGCCGCGGGTGTACTGGGTATTGTCGGGATGTTCTGGCTGGCGCTGAAGCGCTACGGGATGAACGTCAGCGGTGATGAGGCGTTCTATACTTTCCTGTACCTCACGCGCGATACCTTCTCGCCGTGGGAGAATTTGGCGCTATTGCTGCAAAATTACCACAATATTGAGTTTCAGGGGCTGGCGCCTATCGTCCGTGATTTCTACGTCTTTATACCGTCCTGGCTGTGGCCGGGCCGACCGAGCATTGTGCTCAATTCCGCGAACTATTTTACCTGGGAAGTGCTGAACAACCACTCGGGCCTGGCTATCTCCCCGACGCTGATTGGTTCGCTGGTGGTGATGGGCGGTGCCTTGTTTATACCGTTAGGTGCGATTGTGGTCGGCCTAATTATTAAATGGTTCGACTGGTTGTATGAATTAGGTAACCGGGAGACTAATCGCTATAAGTCAGCGATTTTTCACAGTTTCTGTTTCGGCGCCATTTTTAATATGATCGTTTTGGCACGTGAAGGGTTAGATTCGTTTGTCTCGCGAGTTGTCTTTTTCCTCGTGATTTTCGGCGTCTGTCTGTTGGTGGCAAAATTGTTGTACTGGCTGTTTGATAGTGCGGGACTCATCCATAAACGAATAAAGTCGGTGCCCCGGACACAGGTTGAAGGATCGTAATGACAGATAACACAACTGCGCCGCTGTATTCACTGCGCGGATTAGAACTGATTGGCTGGCGCGATATGCAGCATGCGCTGAATTACCTGTTTGCTGAGGGACGCCTCAGGCAGGGGACGCTGGTAGCAATTAACGCCGAGAAAATGCTGACAGCGGAGGATAACCCAGAGGTTCGGACGTTGATCGAGGCCGCTGAGTTTAAATATGCGGATGGGATCAGCGTGGTGCGTTCCGTGTGCAAAAAATTCCCACAGGCGCAGGTATCACGTGTGGCCGGGGCCGATCTCTGGGAAGCGCTGATGGCACGCGCCGGGAAGGAAGGAACGCCCGTATTCCTGGTTGGCGGTAAGCCTGATGTTCTGACACAAACAGAGGCAAAACTGCGCGCACAATGGCACGTCAATATTGTTGGCAGTCAGGACGGCTATTTTACCGCCGATCAGCGTCAGGCGCTGTTTGAGCGTATTCATGCCAGCGGCGCACAGCTTGTTACCGTGGCGATGGGATCGCCGAAACAAGAAATTTTTATGCGTGATTGCCGCCAGGTCCATCCGAATGCGCTGTATATGGGCGTGGGCGGCACCTACGATGTGTTTACCGGGCATGTAAAGCGCGCGCCCAAATTCTGGCAGAGCCTGGGATTGGAGTGGCTGTATCGCTTGCTGCTGCAACCGAGTCGTATCACCCGCCAACTTCGTTTATTACGTTATCTCCGCTGGCACTATACCGGCAATCTCTGACATCACCTCTGCGTTGTTCAGTAGCGCGTTATGCTAAACGCGCTACTTATTCACAACATAATCGCTGCTTTCTCGCACAATCTATTCATTTTTTGAATGCTTTAATTGCCATTTAGATGATTTTAAGAAACCATTCGCAACAATCATTGCAGTGCCGTGGTGTTTTTGGTGCCAACCGTAAGCGGTCGGTGCTGAATGGCCTGTTATGGCAAAAAAACGATGTACCCATAACGATAACCGGAAATACCGGAAACAATGCAATCACAACAAGAGGATCTATGGCAGAGAATAAATCTGAGCTACAGCGTGGGCTGGAGGCTCGTCATATCGAATTGATAGCCCTTGGGGGGACCATTGGTGTCGGACTGTTTATGGGGGCTGCCAGTACCCTGAAATGGGCTGGACCATCGGTTCTGCTGGCGTATATCGTCGCTGGGCTGTTCGTCTTCTTCATCATGCGTTCCATGGGGGAGATGTTGTTCCTGGAGCCGGTCACTGGCTCATTCGCCGTTTACGCTCACCGTTATATGAGTCCCTTCTTTGGCTATCTTACCGCATGGTCATATTGGTTTATGTGGATGGCGGTGGGGATCTCGGAGATTACCGCCATTGGGGTCTACGTGCAGTTCTGGTTCCCGGAAATGGCGCAATGGATACCCGCGTTGATTGCGGTGGGTCTGGTAGCGCTGGCAAACCTGGCAGCAGTTCGCTTGTATGGTGAAATCGAATTCTGGTTTGCCATGATTAAAGTGACCACCATCATTGTGATGATTGTCATTGGCGTAGGGGTTATTTTCTTCGGTTTTGGTAATGGTGGTCAGGCGATTGGCTTTGGCAATTTGACCGAGCATGGCGGCTTCTTCGCGGGGGGCTGGAAAGGGTTCCTGACAGCACTGTGTATTGTTGTTGCTTCCTATCAGGGCGTGGAGCTTATCGGCATCACGGCAGGTGAGGCTAAAAACCCGCAGGTCACGCTACGTAGCGCCGTGGGTAAGGTTCTGTGGCGTATTCTGATTTTCTACGTAGGTGCGATTTTTGTTATCGTCACTATCTTCCCGTGGAATGAGATTGGTAGTAACGGCAGCCCGTTCGTTCTCACTTTTGCCAAGATTGGTATTACGGCAGCCGCTGGGATTATCAACTTTGTGGTCCTGACGGCCGCGCTATCTGGCTGTAACAGCGGGATGTACAGCTGTGGCCGTATGCTCTATGCGCTGGCAAAGAACCGCCAATTACCTGCCGCCGTCGGAAAAGTCTCTCGTCACGGAGTGCCAGTCGCTGGTGTGGCGATTTCTATCGTGATCCTGCTGATTGGCTCGTGCCTGAACTACATCATTCCCAATCCGCAGCGGGTGTTCGTTTATGTCTATAGCGCCAGCGTGTTGCCGGGCATGGTTCCGTGGTTTGTGATCCTGATAAGCCAGTTGCGTTTCCGTCAGGCACATAAGGAAGCGATAGCCAGCCATCCGTTCCGTTCCATTCTGTTCCCGTGGGCGAATTATTTGACGATGGCATTCCTGATTTGCGTATTAATTGGGATGTACTTTAATGAAGATACCCGAATGTCGCTTTTTGTTGGCATTGGCTTCCTGTTGGCAGTAACGCTCATTTATAAGGTTTTTGGCCTGAATCGCCATGGTGTAGCCCAAAAACTGGAGGAATAAGCGACAAAACGCACAAAGCGTGACCAAACGATAATTTATTTTAAAAAAGCACTAGACAGCAGACCGAGACCTCCGTAATATCCAGCCCCGCAACGGCGCTAAGCGCCCGTAGCTCAGCTGGATAGAGCGCTGCCCTCCGGAGGCAGAGGTCTCAGGTTCGAATCCTGTCGGGCGCACCATTTAGTAGGGTGCCAGAGCTGCGGTGGTTTTAATACCGCGTAAAAGATTTGCAGTGGTGGCTATAGCTCAGTTGGTAGAGCCCTGGATTGTGATTCCAGTTGTCGTGGGTTCGAATCCCATTAGCCACCCCATTAATTTAAAGTTGTGAAATGCGAAGGTGGCGGAATTGGTAGACGCGCTAGCTTCAGGTGTTAGTGTTCTTACGGACGTGGGGGTTCAAGTCCCCCCCCTCGCACCACGACTTAAAGAATTGAACTAAAAATTCAAAAAGCAGTAAAACGGCGAGTAGCGCAGCTTGGTAGCGCAACTGGTTTGGGACCAGTGGGTCGGAGGTTCGAATCCTCTCTCGCCGACCAATTTTGAACCCCGCTTCGGCGGGGTTTTTTGTTTTCTGTTCCTCACTTTTGTACCTCTTCTCCCCCAAATGTCATGAAGTCTTAAAAAGCCGCAATCCCTGGTTTTTACAGTGCAATCACCACATACGCTGTGTAATAATATGCGTGTAGATGCTCATTCCATCTCTTATGTTCGCCATCAGGCCTCATAAACTCAGGAATGATGCAGAGCCGTTTACGGTGCTTATCGTCCACTGACAGATGTCGCTTTAGCTTCATCAAACACCATGGACATAACGTTGAGTGAAGCACCCATTTATGTTGTCATACAGACCTGTTTAGCGCCTGCTCCAAAAGAGCGGGCGTTTTTTTATGCATATCCGTCCGGAATGATTTTGTGTATGCGGTAGGCCCGGTAAGCGAAGCGCTACCGGGCAAGGGAGAATTACTGCGGGGGATTGTTGTTCTGCAGCGTCAACATCAGGCCATCACGACGCATTGTTGCGGCCTCTTCCGGCTGATGTAGTCTGTCCAGCGCGTCAGCAAGCCAGGCGTAGTCGTATGCATCCGGGCGTTGTTTAAGCGCGGCACGGAAGGCGAGCGTAGCTTCCTGCCATTCACCGTGCTTCATCAATGACTGACCAAGCGTACTCCACAGCAGTGGGCGGTCGCCCACCACTTTAATTTGCTGGCGCAGCACTTTTTCTATCTGTTCCGGGTTGTTGGTTTTCAGACGTGGGATCGGCAGCACCAGGCGGTCGTCATACTGACGTTTCAGACCATCGATGATGATTTGCTGTGCCGTATCGTGATCGTCACACTCAATCAGATGTTCTGCCATCGCCACCTGTAGGGCAACCTGCTGACGAGTCTTACGGCTCTGATTTTTCCACCATGCGCGTAATCCCTCGCTGCCCTGATCGGCGCGAACCTGATCCATCAGACCCACCCATGCCTGCTGTTCCAGCATCGCACGGTGTTCTTCATCACCCACATGCGCTTTCGCCATTGATGGAATGATATCCAGCAAAGAACTCCACGCACCGGTGCGAATGTAAGCCTGTTCAGCCAGGCGCAAGACTTCCGGATGGCGTGGCGTCACTTCCAGCAGTTTGTCTACACTGTGGCGCGCGGCATGGTTTTCATTACGGGCCAGCTGCAAACGAACACGGGCGATTTCGACCGGGATCGTATCATTTCCGGCGAGTTCGGCTGCGCGTTCAAGGTGTTGATTAGCGCGAGCTTCATCACCACGCTGCTGAGCCGCTTCTGCCGCCAGAAGGTAATTCACCACCGGTTGTTCTGCGTGATCGGCATTTTTTGACATCAGCTTTTCAACCTGCTGATAGTCGCCTTCTGCCAGTTTAAGCAGCGCCTGCTCGGTCTGCTTGCGCGCACGACGGCGTTTACGCCCCACAAACCAGCCGCGGGTATGCGCACCAGTACGGAATATACGGCGCAGCAGCCACTCAATCGCAAAAAGAATAACCATTGCGACGATCAGAATGATCACCAGACCTGTCACGCTGGTTTCGATGTTGTAGTTATCCGTCTGGATCAGAACATAACCCTGATGACCAGCAATCATCGGACCAACGACGATCCCGGCGATCAACAGCACAAAGAGTAATAATACTTTTAGCATCATTATTCTCCCTGCGGCGCGGTTGCCGGAGCATCTGCCTGAGGTACTGGTGCAGGTGCGGCTTCAGCCGGTGATGTGGATGGCTGGGCCAGCAAATTACGCACGCGAGTCTGCATTAGCTTCTCAAGAACAGCCTGGCTCTGAAGTGTTTCCGGTACGTCCATGCTGATGCTTTGCTGGCTCAGTTGATCGACCTCTTCAAGGAACGCTTTTGTCGCTGCATCGTCAGTGTCGTAATAGGCGCGAACCCACGTGGAGACATTTTCCAGCGCCTGGCGGTATGTTTCTTCCTGATGGCGAGGTACGGCTTGCGCCGCTACGAGCAGGCGTGAGCGGATGTTCTCACGTAAGTAAACATCCTGGTTTGGCGCCAGTAGCGGGACGGCGGTTTCATCACGACGGCGAATGGTGATAAAGCTGTCCATAAAGTTCTGCCAGCTTTTTTGTAGATTGACGCGCCATTCGCTAATGGAGCTGGAAAGCTCGCTGCTGTCCGAATCCATCGGTGAATCATCGGTATCGTTATCAGCCAGACGCAGGTTATCAATTTGGTTAGCGAGCTGGTTTACCTTGAGGATAATGCCGTCATAGTCGACCTGAGTTACCGCAGAGAGGCTGGCGATATCGTCGGTAATCGCGCGACGAGCGGCAATTAAACTGGGGTCATTCATGTCAGCCAGGCTGGCGTCGGCGCTTTTCAGTAACGCTGCGGCGGTGGTAACGTCCTGATCGCTCCATAATTTACGCCCCGCCAGTTTCACCAGAAAATCGGCCTGCGCCAGCAGCCAGGTTTTGGCATCGCTTCCGGATATAGTGGCGATTTTTTGCTGAACCTCATCAAGCTGTTTGGCCAGCGCAGTCTGCTGGCGATTGGCTTCATCCAGCTGTGTTGCCTGCTGCTTAATAATTCCTTCCAGCTCAGTCTTTTGGGTTTCTTGCGCTTTTTGCAGCGCCATGAGCTGGTTTGCCAGCGCATCACTGGTTGCTGTCTGCGTAGTGGCCTGCTGCTTCCCCCAGCCATACAGCCCCACGCCTGCCGCCAGCGCAATAGCAATCGCCACAGCGCTCAGAATTAGTGCGGTACTGTTCTTACTCTTTTTTTCAGTGTTGTTGACTGGCTGTGATGTGGTGTCCACGGCCTCCCTGGTCTCTTCAACCACGGCGGAGGTTTTTTCTTGTTCCGTCATTATGGCATCCCATTATGAGAGTTATTGTAATGCGCGTAGTAGCGCATCGTTGTCGGCGTTATCAGCGACCTTAATATCTTGCCAGCCCAGTTCCCGGGCGAGGTTCGCCAGACGCTCACTGACGACCAGCAGCCGACAGCGTAGTAACCAGTGCTCACGATACCACTGCGGAATAAGCGCCCAGAGCTGCTGTAGCATCTCTCCGCTGGTGACAACCACTGTTTTCACACCGCGTGATTGCCAGCGCATCGCTTCCTCTGCGCCATCGTAATGTTTTGCACTGCGTTGATAACATTCACAAAAATCAACATCGGCTCCGCGCGTTATCAGGGTTTCACCGATCAACTCCCGACCGCCGTTGCCACGTAAAATCAGCACGCGTTTTCCCGCAATATTTTGTAATTCAGGTAATTGTAGCAAGACTTCGCTAATTTCCCGATCCAACGGATAGTGAATATTGCATCCGCTCACGGTGTGCAACGCCAGCGCCGTTGTACGGCCGATGGCAAAATAGCGCGGGAGAGTGGACCAACTTACCCCTTGCCGCTGAAGTTGAGCATCGGCAAAGGTCACGGCGTGCTGTGAGAGAGCAAAAACCAGATCGTTTTCGGTGAGCGCCGAAAGACGGGGAGCCAGCGTTGGCAGTTCCCGGCCCGGCGCGAACTCAATAAGCGGAAAACTCCAGGCCACCTGCCCCAGTGTGCGCAGACGGCTCACTAACTCTTCCCCAGCGGGAGATGGGCGGGTGACCAGAATACTCATGCGGGGGCATCTCCGTTATAAACTTCCGCCAGAATGGCGCGTGCACCGTTTTCCAGCAGCTCTTCTGCCAGAGATATACCCATTTTTTCCGCATCCTGCGCTGCGCCACGACGTTCTCCACATACCATCTGTGAACCATCTGGCGCACCGACTAACGCGCGTAGCCAAATCTCACCGTTGATGAGTTCCGCATAGCTGCCGATAGGAACCTGGCATCCCCCTTCCAGGCGGGTGTTCATGGCACGTTCTGCTTTTACGCGCAGGGCTGTTTCTTCATGGTTGAGTGGCGCTAACAGTGCCTGAGTGCGCTGATCGTCGAGTCGACATTCGATACCCACAGCGCCTTGTCCGACCGCAGGCAGAGACACTTCTGGTGCCAGTGCTGCGCGGATTCGTGACTCCAGCCCTAAGCGTTTTAATCCAGCGACGGCCAGAATAATGGCGTCGTAGTCACCGTTGTCCAGTTTGCTCAGGCGAGTACCTACGTTGCCGCGCAGCGAGCGGATGATGAGATCCGGGCGCTGTTTTGCCAATTGGCACTGGCGACGTAAGCTGGACGTTCCAACGATGCTCCCTGCTGGCAGCTCATCCAGCGTGTTGTATTTATTTGAGACGAAAGCATCACGCGGATCTTCACGCTCGCAAATAGTGACCAGCCCAAGACCTTCAGGAAATTCGACCGGCACATCCTTCATGGAATGCACGGCGATATCTGCGCGTTTTTCCAGTAGCGCGACTTCCAACTCTTTAACAAACAAGCCCTTACCCCCGACTTTTGCCAGTGGGGTATCCAGAATCACGTCGCCACGGGTCACCATGGGAACCAGTTCAACGACCAGACCGGGGTGGTTTGCCATTAAGGCGTCTTTGACATAATGTGCCTGCCAGAGCGCAAGGGGGCTTTGGCGTGTGGCAATTCTCAAAACATTGTCTAACATGCTTGTTACCGTCATTATCAATCATTGACCATCCTAACATCCTTATCAAAGGGATGTCAGCGTTACGCTCAAACGTAAGTGAGAGGAAAAGGCGCTGCATCATCACTGGCAGTGATTAATGACGAGAAACCTCCCGACCGTATGAAGGAATTTACACGTAACGAACGGTGCTACACTTGTATGTAGCGCATCTTTCTTTACGGTCAATGAGCAAGGTGTTAAATTGATCACGTTTTAGACCATTTTTTCGGCTGCACTCCCTAAAAAAATAGGGGTGAAAAAACGGTAACGGTTATTTTTGACATACGGTTTATCCGAATTGCTGAAGATTGTTGATGAGCGCTTGCGCCGCAGCAATCGACAACATGATGGATAGCAACATCAGGCGATACGTCTTGTACCTCTATATTGAGACTCTGAAACAGAGACTGGATGCCATAAATCAACTGCGTGTGGATCGCGCGCTTGCTGCCATGGGACCTGCCTTCCAGCAGGTATACAGTCTGCTGCCGACATTATTGCACTACCACCACCCACTGATGCCGGGTTACCTCGATGGTAACGTTCCCAAAGGCATATGCTTTTACACGCCTGATGAAACCCAACGCCACTACCTGAATGAGCTGGAACTGTACCGCGGTATGTCACCGCAGGACCCTCCAAAGGGCGAACTGCCGATCACCGGCGTTTACTCTATGGGCAGCACCTCTTCCGTAGGGCAAAGCTGTTCCTCTGACCTCGATATTTGGGTCTGCCATCAATCCTGGCTGGATAGCGAAGAGCGGCAGTTGCTGCAACGTAAATGCAGCCTGCTGGAAAGTTGGGCCGCCTCGCTGGGTGTGGAAGTCAGTTTCTTCCTGATTGATGAAAACCGTTTCCGCCATAATGAAAGCGGCAGTCTGGGTGGTGAAGACTGTGGCTCGACGCAGCATATCCTGCTGCTTGATGAATTCTATCGCACCGCTGTGCGCCTCGCAGGTAAGCGTATTCTGTGGAATATGGTGCCTGGTGATGAAGAAGAGCATTACGACGATTACGTCATGACGCTCTACGCGCAGGGGGTGTTAACGCCAAACGAATGGCTGGATCTGGGTGGACTCAGTTCGCTTTCCGCCGAAGAGTACTTTGGTGCCAGCCTCTGGCAGTTGTACAAGAGTATCGATTCCCCGTACAAAGCGGTGCTGAAAACGCTGCTGCTGGAAGCCTATTCCTGGGAATACCCCAATCCACGCCTGTTGGCGAAAGACATTAAACAGCGCTTGCACGACGGCGAGATTGTCTCTTTTGGTCTCGACCCATACTGCATGATGTTGGAACGTGTAACCGAGTACCTCACTGCGATTGAGGACCCAACACGTCTTGATTTAGTGCGTCGATGTTTCTACTTAAAAGTCTGTGAGAAACTGAGCCGTGAACGCGCCTGCGTGGGCTGGCGTCGTGAAGTGTTAAGTCAGTTAGTACAAGAGTGGGGTTGGGATGAAGCCCGCCTGACAATGCTGGATAACCGCGCTAACTGGAAAATTGACCAGGTACGCGAAGCGCACAACGAACTGCTCGATGCAATGATGCAGAGCTATCGTAATTTGATTCGTTTTGCGCGCCGCAACAATCTTAGCGTCAGCGCCAGTCCGCAGGATATTGGCGTGCTGACCCGTAAGCTGTATGCCGCATTTGAAGCCTTGCCCGGCAAAGTGACGCTGGTGAACCCGCAGATCTCACCGGATCTCTCAGAACCCAATCTGACCTTTATCCACGTGCCGCCAGGTCGCGCCAACCGTTCGGGTTGGTATCTCTACAACCGCGCACCTAACATGGATTCGATCATCAGCCATCAGCCGCTGGAATATAACCGCTATCTCAATAAGCTGGTGGCGTGGGCATGGTTTAACGGCCTGCTGACATCGCGTACGCATTTGTTTATTAAGGGTAACGGTATTGTCGACTTGCCGAAGCTGCAGGAGATGGTCGCCGATGTCTCGCACCACTTCCCGCTGCGTCTGCCGGCACCAACGCCGAAAGCGCTGTACAGCCCGTGCGAAATTCGCCATCTGGCAATTATCGTCAACCTCGAATATGACCCGACGGCGGCGTTCCGCAATCAGGTCGTGCATTTTGATTTCCGTAAGCTGGATGTCTTTAGCTTTGGCGAAGAGCAAAATTGTCTGGTGGGTAGCGTAGATCTGCTGTATCGCAACTCGTGGAATGAAGTGCGAACCCTGCACTTCAACGGCGAGCAGGCGATGATTGAAGCGTTAAAAACGATTCTGGGCAAAATGCATCAGGATGCCGCGCCACCGGATAGCGTTGACGTGTTCTGTTACAGCCAGCATTTGCGTGGTTTAATCCGCACGCGTGTCCAGCAACTGGTGTCTGAGTGCATCGAACTGCGCCTGTCCAGTACGCGCCAGGAAACTGGGCGCTTCAAAGCGCTGCGTGTTTCCGGTCAGACGTGGGGCCTGTTCTTCGAACGTCTGAACGTCTCGGTGCAGAAACTGGAAAACGCCATTGAATTCTATGGCGCGATTTCGCACAACAAATTGCACGGTCTTTCCGTTCAGGTTGAGACCAACCATGTGAAATTGCCGTCGGTGGTGGACGGTTTTGCCAGCGAAGGGATCATTCAGTTCTTTTTTGAAGAGACGGGTGATGAGCAGGGCTTTAACATCTACATTCTGGACGAGAGTAACCGTGTCGAGGTGTATCACCACTGTGAAGGCAGTAAAGAAGAGCTGGTGCGGGATGTCAGCCGCTTCTATTCATCGTCGCACGATCGCTTCACTTACGGCTCCAGTTTTATCAACTTTAACCTGCCGCAGTTTTATCAGATTGTGAAAACTGACGGGCGCGCGCAGGTGATCCCGTTCCGCACCCAGCCGATTAGTCCAGTCCCACAAACCAGTCAGGATAACGACACGCCGCTGTTGCAGCAGTATTTCTCGTGAGTTAACTTTCCCGGATGCATGACGCTTATCGGGCCAGAGTAGGCCGGATAAGCGAAGCGCATCCGGCACTAAAACTTAACGGAAGCTCACCTCTTCACCCGCCTGCAGCGTAGCAGCCTGTTCCAGCAGATCCCAGAACGTTTCGCCGCTGCGGTCGCAAATCCACGCGTCGCCTTTCAGGTCAAAATGGTAACCGCCCTGTTTAGTGGCCAACCATACCTGGTGCAGCGGTTCCTGACGGTTAATGATAATTTTGCTGCCATTTTCGAAGCTGATAGTCAGTACGCCACCGTTAATCTCACAATCGATATCGCTGTCGCCGTCCCAGTCGTCCAGACGCTCTTCAATGGTCATCCACAGGGTGTCGGCAAGGCGATGAAATTCACTGTCGTTCATTTTTTTATCCTGTTTTTCGTGATGGTCGCAGTATAACGCGGAATAAATCACGTTGCAGTTTTTAGCCAAACTCTTGCTTTTACGCCTTCTCCTGCGATGATAGAAAACAGAAAGCATGAACTTACAGGCAATCCATAATGAAAAACGTGTTTCAGGCACTCGCTGTACTTTTTACACTGTTCAGCCTGACGGGCTGTGGTCTGAAGGGACCTCTCTATTTCCCGCCAGCAGACAAAAACGCGCCGCCTCCGACGAAGAGCATTCAGTCGCCAGCACAATCTACGACGCCGGATAAAAACGATCGTGGAATCAGTGATGGACCTTCTCAGGTGAATTACTGACGGTAAGTTTCTGTACCCGCGTGAACGGAGTAAACAATGCAATTCTCTAAAATGCATGGCCTTGGCAACGATTTTATGGTCGTCGACGCGGTAACGCAGAATGTCTTTTTCTCACCCGAGCTGATCCGTCGTTTGTCTGACAGGCATCTGGGTGTTGGGTTCGATCAATTACTGGTCGTCGAGCCGCCTTACGATCCGGAGCTGGATTTCCATTACCGCATTTTCAATGCTGATGGCAGTGAAGTCTCGCAGTGTGGAAATGGCGCTCGTTGCTTTGCCCGTTTTGTGCGCCTGAAAGGGTTGACGAATAAGCGTGATATTCGTGTCAGTACCGCGAATGGCCGCATGGTATTAAGCGTAACGGACGATGAGCTGGTGCGGGTCAACATGGGAGAACCCAACTTTGAACCCTCGCAGGTCCCTTTTCGTGCCAATAAAGCAGAGAAGACCTATATTATGCGAGTGGCTGAGCAGACAGTATTGTGCGGCGTGGTTTCAATGGGGAATCCGCATTGCGTGATTCAGGTTGATGATGTTGATACGGCCACGGTGGAAACTCTGGGACCGGTTCTGGAAAGCCATGAACGCTTCCCTGAGCGCGCCAATATCGGCTTTATGCAAGTGGTCAAACGTGAGCATATCCGACTGCGTGTTTATGAGCGTGGCGCAGGTGAAACGCAGGCTTGTGGCAGCGGCGCGTGTGCGGCTGTCGCTGTCGGTATTCAGCAGGGCCTGCTGGCAGATGAAGTGAGGGTGGAATTACCGGGCGGTCGACTTGATATCGCCTGGAAAGGTCCGGGTCATCCGTTATATATGACTGGCCCGGCGGCACATGTCTACGACGGATTTATTCACTTATGAAGCAACCAGGGGAAGAACTACAGGAAACGCTCATGGAACTGGACGACCGGGCGGTCGTCGATTATCTGCAACGTAATCCTGAGTTTTTTATCCGTAATGCTCAAGCGGTTGAAGCGATGCGCGTCCCGCACCCGGTGCGGGGCACGGTCTCTTTAGTTGAATGGCATATGGCTCGGGCACGTAATCATATCAACGTGCTGGAAGAGAACATGGCGTTGTTGATGGAACAAGCGAATGCCAACGAAAGCCTGTTCTATCGACTATTAAATCTGCAAGGACGACTGGTGTCCGCGAACAGTCTCGATGACATGCTGATGCGACTTCATCGCTGGGCGCGTGAGTTAGGGCTAGCGGGAGCGACGGTTCGTCTGTTTCCGGATCGCTGGCGACTTGGTGCTCCCTCGAAATTTACCCATCTGGCATTAAGCCGTCAGGCTTTTGAACCGCTGCGCATTCAGCGTCTTGGTCAGTCACAGCACTACCTTGGACCACTCCACGGCCCGGAACTGTTAATCATGATGCCGGAAGCGAAAGCCATCGGCTCGGTGGCAATGTCGATGTTGGGGCAAGATGGCTCACTTGGTGTCATGTTGTTCAGTAGCCGTGATGCCAATCATTACCAGCAGGGGCAGGGCACGCAGTTATTGCAGGAAATTTCGCTGATGTTGCCGGAACTGCTGGAGCGTTGGATTGAACGCGTATGACCGATTCACCTCTTTCTCAGGATGTGACGCGCTTTTTACGTTATCTGGGCGTTGAGCGCCAGCTTAGCCCGATCACATTGCTAAATTATCAGCGTCAGCTTGATGCCATCATTGCGTTAGCCGGAGAAACCGGTCTGCAAAGCTGGCAGCAGTGTGATGCGCTCATGGTTCGTAGTTTTGCCGTACGTAGTCGCCGTAAAGGGCTGGGACCTGCCAGTCTGGCGTTGCGCCTGTCTGCACTGCGCAGTTTCTTCGACTGGATGGTTAATCAGGGCGAGCTGAACGCTAATCCGGCAAAAAGTGTTTCCGCGCCGAAAGCGCCGCGCCATTTACCTAAAAATATTGATGTTGATGATGTTAATCGCCTGCTGGATATCGATCTCAACGATCCCCTCGCAGTGCGCGACCGGGCAATGTTAGAAGTGATGTACGGCGCAGGGCTGCGTCTGTCTGAACTGGTTGGGCTGGATATTAAACATCTCGATCTTGATACTGGCGAAGTGTGGGTGATGGGCAAGGGCAGTAAAGAACGCCGTCTGCCGATTGGCCGCAATGCGGTGACGTGGATTGAGCACTGGTTGGATCTGCGCGGACTGTTTGGCAGCGATGAAGATGCGCTGTTCCTGTCAAAACTGGGCAAACGCATCTCTGCGCGGAACGTGCAGAAACGCTTTGCTGAATGGGGTATCAAGCAGGGGCTGAACAGCCACGTACATCCCCACAAATTGCGCCACTCTTTTGCGACACATATGCTGGAGTCGAGCGGCGATCTTCGCGGTGTGCAGGAGTTATTGGGACATGCCAACCTCTCAACGACCCAAATCTATACCCATCTTGATTTTCAACACCTGGCTTCAGTGTACGATGCGGCGCATCCACGCGCCAAACGGGGGAAATAATGCGTTTTTACCGGCCTTTGGGGCACATTTCTGCGCTCACCTTTGACCTTGATGACACCCTTTACGATAACCGTCCCGTTATCACACGCACCGAGCAGGAAGCGCTCGCTTTTGTCCAAAATTACCATCCCGCGCTGCGCGCGTTACAAAATAGCGATCTCCAGCGCTTACGCCAGGTTGTGCGCGACGCTGAGCCGGAAATCTACCACGATGTTACCCGTTGGCGTCATCGTGCCGTCGAGCGCGCTATGCTGGAAGCTGGGCTGTCGACAGCAGAGGCGCTGATGGGGGCGAACGCGGCGATGATGAATTTCGCCAAATGGCGTAGCCGTATTGACGTCCCGCAGACAACGCATGACACGTTAAAGGCCCTGGCTCGCAAATGGCCGCTGGTGGCGATCACCAACGGTAATGCGCAACCAGAGCTGTTTGGTCTGGGGGATTACTTTGAGTTTGTGCTGCGTGCGGGCCCGGATGGGCGATCAAAACCGTTCAGCGATATGTACTCGCTGGCCGCGGAAAAACTGAATCTGCCTGTGGGGGAAATCCTGCATGTTGGTGATGATCTGACGACAGACGTCGCCGGTGCCATTCGTTGCGGTATGCAGGCTTGCTGGATCAAACCGGAAAATACCGACCTGATGCAGACTGCAGATAGCCGTTTGCTGCCGCATATCGAAATTTCACAGTTGGCATCTCTGACCTCGCTGATATAATCACCAACAGAACTCTGTATATATACCCAGCTTTTTGGCGGATGGCGCTACGCTTATCCGCCCTACCTACTTTTACGTGGCGGTGCCAATGGACGTTTCTTACCTGCTCGACAGCCTTAATGACAAACAGCGTGAAGCGGTGGCCGCGCCACGCAGCAACATGCTGGTTCTGGCGGGCGCGGGGAGTGGTAAAACGCGTGTGCTGGTGCACCGTATCGCCTGGTTACTGACGGTTGAGAACAACTCGCCGTACTCCATTATGGCGGTGACGTTTACCAACAAAGCGGCGGCGGAAATGCGTCACCGTATTGGTCAGATCATGGGAACCAGCCAGGGCGGTATGTGGGTGGGGACGTTCCATGGCCTGGCACACCGTCTGCTGCGTGCGCACCATATGGATGCGAATCTGCCGCAGGATTTCCAGATCCTCGACAGCGAAGACCAGTTGCGTCTGCTCAAGCGCCTTATCAAAGCAATGAATCTGGATGAGAAGCAGTGGCCACCGCGTCAGGCGATGTGGTTCATCAACAGCCAGAAAGACGAAGGGCTGCGCCCGCACCATTTACAGAGCTATGGCAACCCAGTTGAGCAAACCTGGCAGAAAGTCTATCAGGCGTACCAGGAGGCGTGTGACCGCGCGGGGCTGGTGGATTTCGCCGAGCTGCTGCTGCGCGCCCATGAACTGTGGCTCAACAAGCCGCATATCCTGCAGCACTACCGCGAACGCTTTACCAATATCCTGGTGGACGAATTCCAGGATACCAACAACATTCAGTACGCGTGGATCCGTCTGCTGGCGGGCGATACCGGCAAAGTGATGATCGTGGGTGATGACGACCAGTCAATTTACGGCTGGCGCGGCGCGCAGGTGGAGAACATCCAACGCTTTCTCACGGATTTCCCCGGCGCAGAGACCATTCGTCTGGAGCAGAACTACCGTTCGACCAACAACATCCTCAGCGCGGCCAACGCGCTGATTGAAAACAACAACGGGCGTCTGGGTAAAAAGCTGTGGACTGATGGCGTCGACGGTGAACCGATTTCGCTTTACTGCGCGTTCAATGAACTCGACGAAGCGCGCTTTGTGGTCAACCGTATCAAGACCTGGCAGGACAACGGCGGTCAGCTTGCACAGTGCGCGATTCTCTACCGTAGCAACGCCCAGTCGCGTGTGCTGGAAGAGGCATTGTTACAAGCCAGCATGCCGTACCGTATTTACGGCGGTATGCGCTTCTTCGAACGCCAGGAAATCAAAGATGCGCTCTCTTACCTGCGTTTGATCGCTAACCGCAACGATGATGCCGCATTTGAACGTGTGGTTAATACACCGACGCGCGGTATTGGAGATCGTACACTGGATGTGGTGCGCCAGACCTCGCGTGACCGCCAGCTGACGCTGTGGCAGGCATGTCGTGAGTTGCTACAGGAAAAAGCCCTTGCCGGTCGTGCTGCCAGCGCGCTACAGCGTTTTATGGAGCTTATTGATGCCCTGGCGCAGGAAACGGCCGATATGCCACTGCATGTGCAAACAGACCGGGTGGTGAAAGACTCTGGCCTGCGCATGATGTACGAGCAGGAAAAGGGCGAGAAAGGCCAGACACGTATCGAAAACTTAGACGAACTGGTCACGGCAACGCGCCAGTTCAGCTACAACGAAGAAGACGAAGATTTAATGCCGCTGCAGGCGTTTCTCTCCCACGCCGCGCTGGAAGCGGGCGAAGGGCAGGCGGATACCTGGCAGGACGCGGTCCAACTGATGACCCTGCACTCGGCGAAAGGTCTGGAGTTCCCGCAGGTCTTTATTGTCGGGATGGAAGAAGGCATGTTCCCCAGCCAGATGTCGCTGGACGAAGGCGGTCGTCTGGAAGAAGAACGTCGTCTGGCCTATGTCGGCGTCACCCGTGCTATGCAGAAGCTGACACTAACCTATGCCGAAACGCGCCGTCTGTACGGCAAAGAGGTTTACCATCGCCCATCGCGCTTTATCGGCGAACTGCCGGAAGCGTGCGTGGAAGAGGTTCGCCTGCGTGCCACCGTCAGCCGCCCGGTCAGCCATCAACGGATGGGAACGCCAATGGCGGAGAACGATACTGGTTATAAGCTCGGCCAGCGCGTGCGCCACGCCAAGTTTGGTGAAGGCACCATCGTCAACCTCGAAGGCAGCGGCGAGCACAGTCGCCTGCAGGTGGCGTTCCAGGGGCAGGGCATTAAATGGTTGGTGGCGGCCTACGCCAGACTGGAAACGGTGTGATCGGTTCTGCTTTGCCGGATGGCGACGCTGTAGCGCCTTATCCGGCCTACAGACCGGGTACATTTTTATTTGTAGGCCGGATAAGGCGAAGCCGCCATCCGGCTATCTGTCGGTTAATATTCTGAAATCATAGATAAATAATTCCCCTCTGCTAACCTTTCTGTATAAGGGGAAATTATTACTTTTTCGCCATCCGTTGCGTGTTGACGTCAAAATTTTGCTGGCGTAACATGCGCGCACGATTACGCTAAGAGGACATTCGCCTTGGACACACCCAGTAGATACTGGCTCATTATCCTGTCATCCAGGATCAACTCCTAAGGCTATCCCTTTTTGCTGATAGCCTTCGCGGTTGTCAGCGACCTTCTGTTTTTTCCCGTCGCGCTGAGTCAGGCTGTTTAATGGTCTGAAACCCAATTTGTTTCTGTGTGCCCACCGAACTGTCCGATAATTTTTTGCATTGGGAGTCCCGGTCATGCTGAGCGCATTTCAACTGGAAAACAATCGTTTAACTCGCCTTGAGGCAGACGAGATCGAGCACCTGGCCAGTTCGGTTTGGGTCGATTTAGTCGAGCCGGATGACGAAGAACGAAACCGTGTGCAAAAGGACTTGGGCCAGAATCTGGCTACGCGCCCTGAACTGGAAGACATCGAAGCATCCGCACGTTTTTTTGAAGACGAAGACGGTCTGCACATCCACTCCTTCTTCTTTTATGAAGACGCCGACGATCACGCGGGCAACTCAACCGTCGCATTTACCATTCGCGAAGGTCGCCTGTTTACTCTGCGCGAGCGCGAACTGCCGGCTTTCCGCCTGTACCGCATGCGTGCGCGTAATCAGGCGATGGTGGATGGCAACGCCTACGAGCTGCTGCTCGATCTGTTCGAAACCAAAATTGAACAGCTGGCGGATGAAATAGAAAACATCTATAGCGATCTGGAAAAACTCAGCCGTGTGATCATGGAAGGGCGTCAGGGTGATGAGTACGACGAAGCGCTGTCCACGCTGGCGGAGCTGGAAGATATCGGCTGGAAGGTACGTCTGTGTCTGATGGATACCCAGCGCGCACTGAACTTCCTGGTGCGCAAAGCGCGTCTGCCGGGTAGTCAGCTGGAGCAGGCGCGTGAGATCCTGCGCGATATCGAGTCCCTGTTGCCGCACAACGAATCACTGTTCCAGAAAGTTAACTTCCTGATGCAGGCGGCGATGGGCTTTATCAACATCGAGCAGAACCGCATCATCAAGATCTTCTCGGTGGTTTCTGTCGTGTTCCTGCCGCCGACGCTGGTCGCTTCCAGCTATGGCATGAACTTTGAGTTTATGCCTGAGCTGCACTGGAGCTTCGGTTATCCTGGCGCGATTGTCTTTATGATGCTCGCAGGTCTGGCGCCGTATCTGTACTTTAAGCGCAAGAACTGGCTGTAATGATATGCCGGATGGCGCTTCGCTTATCCGGCCTACAAAAGTGATTCTCCGTAGGCCGGATAAGGCATAGCCGCCATCCGGTATTTCTTCAGCTCCGACGTACCCGTCTTTGCGTATAAATTGCATCCATCACGAAAATTGCCAGCGCCACCCAGATAAAGGCGAAAGTGACCATTTTATCCGCTCCCGGCACTTCACCGTAGAACGTTACCGCCAGCAGGAACATCAGCGTTGGCCCGATATACTGGAAAAAGCCCAGCGTGGACAGACGTAAACGGGTTGCCGCACCGGTAAAGCACAGCAGTGGGATAGTGGTCACGACACCCGCAGCAATCAGTAGCAGATTCAGTGACATGGGGTTCTGACCCATATGGCTGGTCGGGCTGTCTGCGATACCAAACAGATAGATGGCCGCAATGGGCAAGAGCCACAGAGTTTCGATCAGCATGCCGGTTTGTGCTTCGACAGCGATTTTCTTGCGTACCAGACCATAAAAAGCAAAGCTGAACGCCAGTCCCAAGGCGATTATTGGCAGCGATCCAAAGGTCCACAGCTGTACCAGTACGCCGCAGGCGGCTAACAGTACTGCCAGCCACTGCATACGGCGGAAGCGTTCTCCGAGGAAAATCATCCCCAACACGATATTTACCAGTGGGTTAATAAAGTAACCGAGGCTGGCTTCCAGCATATGGTGGTTATTGACCGCCCAGATAAAGAGCAGCCAGTTTCCGCCGATTAGGACCGCCGAGAGCGCCAGCAGAAAAATCTTCTTTGGCGTTTGCAGCAGCGTTTTGACACCTGACCATTGGCGACTAACGCTCATCAGCGCCACCATAAAGAAAAATGACCAGATGACGCGGTGCGTCAGGATCTCATCCGCTGGGACGTAGTAAATCAGTTTGAAGTAGGCGGGAGCGATACCCCAAATAAAATAGGCAGCAAGAGCGAGTAACACGCCCTGCCGCGTTTGTTTAGCATCCATTGGGAGAACTCATTGCAGAAAAGTAACCGTAGTTTACCTTTTTTCAGGCGCTTACCCCACCATATAAGTGGCAGTTGCACTGGCGATATAAAGCTGTTCTTCGTTGTGCAGTTCCACCCTCGCGACTGCCACTTTATTGCCTGCTCGCAGCAGACTGCTGGTGGCCGTAAAGCGATTTCCTCTGCCTGGTCGCAGGTAATCAACGCGCAGATCGATGGTGCCCATTCGTGACATGCGCTGGCGTAGCTCGTCCTCGCTGATGGTTTCGTGGCGGGTTAGCGTACTGCCAACGCACACCAGCCCGGCGGCAACGTCCAGCGCTGAGGCGATCACCCCGCCGTGCAGGATGCTTTGTGCCCAGTTACCCACCATCATCGGTTGGTTTTTAAACGCTAATTGCGCAAATTCTTTTTCATAACGTTCCAGTTCCAGCCCCAATGCCCGATTAAACGGCATATGATAGACAAACATTTCACCCACTAATTTAAGGGCTTGCTCAGCAGTAAGAACAGCAGACATACGATCCCGATACCTTATTGGTTAATGAAATGTTGATATTATGCTTATTATTTGTTGTTTTCTACTTTAGGACGGGATAACTAACGAGGAACTAGCTAAGTATGTAGAATACTTGGCAGATAATTATACAATTCATCAATATTTTGGTTCAGGAGAACACTACCGATGCGGGCGATTCTGGGTTGGTTACTACCAGCAGTCATGCTGCCGTTGACCGCGTATGCGCAGGAAGCGACAGTGAAAGAGATTCATGATGCACCAGCAGTGAGAGGCAGTATTATCGCCAATATGCTGCAAGAACACGATAATCCTTTCACGCTGTACCCCTATGACACCAACTATCTCATCTACACCAATACCAGCGACATGAACAAAGAGGCGATCAGCAGCTATAACTGGTCGGATAATGCGCGCAAAGATGAGGTTAAGTTTCAGCTAAGCCTGGCATTTCCGCTTTGGCGCGGGATTTTGGGTCCGAATTCAGTGCTCGGTGGTTCATATACTCAGAAATCCTGGTGGCAGCTTTCTAATAGTGAAGAGTCTTCTCCGTTTCGTGAAACTAACTACGAGCCGCAGCTGTTTCTGGGTTTCGCCACGGATTATCGCTTTGCTGGCTGGACGCTACGTGATGTCGAAATGGGCTATAACCATGATTCAAATGGGCGATCCGATCCCACCTCGCGCAGCTGGAACCGTCTGTACACTCGTCTGATGGCTGAAAATGGCAACTGGCTGGTGGAGGTTAAACCGTGGTACGTCATCGGTAGCACCGACGATAACCCCGACATCACCAAATACATGGGCTACTACCAGCTTAAAATGGGTTATCACCTCGGTGATGCCGTCATCAGCGTGAAAGGCCAGTACAACTGGAATACCGGTTACGGTGGTGCTGAAATCGGTGCGAGTTACCCAATCACTAAGCATGTTCGCTTTTACACCCAGGTCTATAGCGGCTACGGCGAATCGCTGATCGACTACAATTTCAATCAGACGCGTGTGGGTGTGGGTGTGATGCTTAACGATATCTTCTGATAGGTTTGATAGCATTTTAATCATTGCAGTTTCTCTCTCAGGCGCTGAAAATAGCGCCTGTTTTTCTTTAAGGCTAATGGGGTTAATGTGGCGCAGGCGGAAGTGTTGAATCTGGAAATGGGCGCTAAACAGGTTTTGCAGGAAACCTTTGGCTACCAACAGTTTCGCCCTGGTCAGGAAGAAATCATCGATACTGTGCTCTCTGGTCGCGACTGCCTGGTCGTCATGCCGACCGGTGGTGGTAAATCCCTGTGCTATCAAATCCCCGCATTATTGCTGAACGGACTCACCGTTGTTGTCTCGCCGCTTATTTCCCTGATGAAAGATCAGGTCGACCAATTATTAGCAAACGGTGTGGCGGCGGCGTGTCTGAACTCTACCCAAAGTCGTGAACAGCAGCTTGAGGTCATGGCTGGCTGTCGCAGCGGGCAAATTCGGTTGCTGTACATTGCGCCCGAACGTTTGATGCTGGATAACTTCCTCGAACATCTGGCGCACTGGAATCCGGTATTGCTGGCCGTTGATGAAGCACACTGCATCTCACAATGGGGGCACGATTTCCGCCCTGAATACGCCGCGTTGGGTCAATTGCGTCAGCGTTTCCCGACGCTGCCGTTCGTGGCGCTGACCGCGACTGCTGATGACACCACTCGCCTGGATATTGTGCGCTTGCTAGGGTTGAACGATCCGCTCATTCAGATCAGCAGTTTTGACCGACCGAACATCCGCTACATGTTGATGGAGAAGTTTAAGCCGCTCGATCAACTGATGCGCTATGTACAAGAACAGCGCGGCAAGTCCGGCATTATTTACTGTAACAGCCGCGCGAAGGTCGAAGACACCGCAGCGCGTCTGCAAAGTCGTGGCATCAGCGCGGGTGCCTATCATGCTGGACTGGAAAACAGTGTACGTGCCGAGGTGCAGGAAAAATTCCAACGCGATGACCTGCAAATCGTGGTGGCGACCGTAGCGTTCGGGATGGGAATCAACAAACCTAACGTACGCTTTGTGGTGCATTTTGATATCCCGCGTAACATCGAATCCTATTACCAGGAAACCGGTCGTGCCGGGCGCGATGGCCTGCCTGCGGAAGCGATGCTGTTTTACGATCCCGCTGATATGGCATGGTTACGGCGTTGCCTGGAAGAGAAACCAGCCGGGCAGTTACTGGATATTGAACGGCATAAACTCAATGCGATGGGAGCGTTTGCCGAGGCGCAAACCTGTCGTCGTCTGGTATTGCTGAATTATTTTGGTGAAGGACGTCAGGAGCCGTGCGGCAACTGCGATATTTGTCTCGATCCGCCAAAACAGTACGATGGTTTAATGGATGCGCGTAAGGCGCTGTCGACAATCTACCGCGTCAACCAACGCTTTGGTATGGGGTATGTCGTGGAAGTCTTACGCGGAGCCAATAACCAACGTATTCGCGAGCTGGCTCATGACAAGCTGCCGGTCTATGGCATTGGTCGTGAACAGAGCCATGAACATTGGGTGAGTGTGATCCGCCAATTGATTCACCTTGGTCTGGTGACGCAGAATATTGCCCATCACTCTGCGTTACAGTTAACCGAAGCCGCACGACCGGTTCTGCGTGGCGAAATCTCGTTACAGCTTGCCGTGCCGCGTATCGTGGCGCTGAAACCGCGTGCGATGCAGAAATCCTTCGGCGGCAACTACGACCGCAAGCTCTTCGCCAAATTGCGTAAGCTGCGTAAAGCGATTGCCGATGAAGAAAATATCCCGCCGTACGTGGTTTTCAATGATGCGACGCTGATAGAAATGGCCGAGCAGATGCCGGTTTCTCCGAGCGAAATGTTAAGCGTCAACGGCGTGGGCATGCGTAAACTTGAGCGTTTCGGCAAAGAGTTTATGGCGCTTATTCGTGCGCACGTTGATGGCGACGACGAAGAGTAGTCAGCCGGGCAAAAAAGTGCCAGGATGGTGACTCACTGAACTATTCCCCCGCGAGTCATTTTTATGTTAACGCTATTTTTCACCGTTGCGTTGGTGCATATCGTTGCACTGATGAGTCCCGGTCCCGATTTTTTCTTTGTCTCTCAAACGGCTGTGAGCCGTTCGCGTAAAGAAGCGATGATGGGTGTGCTGGGTATTACCTGTGGCGTCATGGTATGGGCTGGCGTGGCACTGCTCGGTTTACACCTGATTATCGAAAAAATGGCCTGGCTGCATACCATTATTATGGTCGGCGGGGGGCTGTATCTGTGTTGGATGGGCTACCAGATGCTGCGCGGCGCGTTTAAAAAACAGGACGTTGCTGCTCCCACTCCGCAAGTTGAGCTGGCGCAGAGCGGACGCAGCTTTTTAAAAGGTCTGCTCACCAACCTGGCGAACCCTAAAGCCATTATCTACTTTGGCTCCGTGTTCTCATTGTTCGTTGGCGATAACGTAGGAACGGGCGCGCGCTGGGGGATCTTTGCCCTGATCATCGTGGAAACGCTGGCGTGGTTTACCGTGGTCGCCAGCCTGTTTGCACTGCCGAAAATGCGTCGTGGTTATCAGCGTCTGGCGAAGTGGATCGATGGTTTTGCCGGTGCGCTGTTCGCAGGCTTCGGTATTCACCTGATTATTTCGCGTTAATTTACCTGCAGGCCGGATAAGCGGTAGCGTCATCCGGCACTGATCTCAGGCATGCCGTGCTGACGCCAGCAGGGCACCTATCAGCATAAACAGTGAACCAAACACTTTGTTCAGCGCCTTCATTTGCTTTGGCCCCTTAATCCAGCCTGCAATGCGGGTGGCCAGCGTCGCGTAACCGATCATCACAATGATATCGACAACAATGGTGGTGATACCAAGCACCACATACTGCATGACCTGAGGTTCTTGCGGCATGATGAACTGTGGGAACAGGGCGGCAAGAAAAACAATGCTTTTAGGGTTGGTCAGGTTAACGAAAACCGCCCTTTTGAACAGGCGGCTGCGTGTTTGCGTGTTCGCCATGGTGTTCAGAACGATAGCGCCCGCTGCCCGCCATTGCTGAATACCCAACCAAATCAAATAGGCCGCTCCCGCCCACTTCAGTACTTCAAACGCGATGACTGAACGTGAGAACAGTGTCCCCAGCCCAACACCAACCAGTACGATATGAATGCCAAGCCCGGTCTGCAAACCGGCAATAGAGGCGCTGGCGCCACGATAGCCGTGGCTGATGGCGGTTGTCATGGTATTGATTGCGCCAGAGCCCGGAGACAAGCTCAAAATAATAGAGGTCAGCAGGTAGGCGAACCACCATTCAAAGGTCATGAGAAACTCCCGGATTGTCTATTTTTATGCCACAATACGCTACTGCCGTTGCGTTGTATCAGGCGCGGCGAAAAAAACGATTTTACTTGGTCAGCGAGGCTGGATACCCGATGTTTCAGCAGCAAAAAGACTGGGAAACAAGAGAAAACGCGTTTGCCGCTTTTTCCATGGGTCCACTGACAGATTTCTGGCAGCAACGGGAGGAAGCGGAGTTTACGGGTGTAGATGATGTTCCCGTACATTTTGTTCGCTTTCGTGCCGAAAAAAACGATCGCGTCATCGTTGTCTGTCCCGGGCGCATTGAAAGCTATGTGAAATACGCTGAGCTGGCGTATGACCTGTTTCATTCTGGTTTTGACGTACTCATTATCGATCACCGTGGTCAGGGGCGTTCCGGGCGGATGTTATCGGACCCGCATCGTGGTCATGTCGATAACTTTAATGACTACGTCGATGATTTAGCCGCCTTCTGGCAGCAGGAAGTACAGCCTGGCCCGTGGCGAAAACGCTATATACTGGCGCATTCCATGGGCGGCGCTATTGCCACCTTGTTCCTGCAGCGCCATCCCAATCAATGTGATGCCATTGCGCTTTGTGCGCCCATGTTTGGTATCGTGATGCGTTTTCCCGACTGGATGGTGCGCCACATTCTTGACTGGGCCGAAGGGCATCCACGCATCCGTGAAGGCTATGCGATGGGGACCGGCCGCTGGCGGGCGCTGCCATTCGGTATGAATGCGCTCACCCATAGTCGACAGCGCTATCGGCGTAACCTACGCTTCTACGCAGATGATCCACGGTTACGTGTGGGTGGCCCTACCTATCACTGGGTGCGTGAAGGCATTCAGGCGGGCGAACAGGTTCTGGCCGGAGCGGGTGATGACGCAACGCCAGCGCTGCTTATTCAGGCCGAAGAAGAGCGTGTGGTGGATAACCGCATGCACGATCGTTTTTGTGAACTCCGCGCTGCAGCAGGCCATCCGGTAGAAGGAGGTCAGCCGCTTGTCATAAAAGGCGCGTACCATGAGATCCTTTTCGAAAAGGACGCAATGCGCTCAGTCGCGCTTAACGCCATTGTTGATTTTTTCAACAGGCATAACTCATCCAGCGGAACTCGCTTTTCCTAGAGGTTTAATTTTCTTATGTATCAGGTTGTTGCGTCTGATTTAGACGGTACGCTGCTTTCTCCCGACCATACTTTGTCCCCTTATGCCAAAGAGACGCTGAAACTTCTGACGGCTCGCGGTGTTCACTTCGTGTTTGCCACCGGTCGTCATCATGTTGATGTGGGGCAAATTCGCGATAACCTCGGCATTAAAACCTACATGATCACGTCCAACGGTGCCCGCGTGCACGATCCTGACGGAAATCTGGTGTTTTCCCACAACCTGGATCGCGACATTGCCAGCGATCTGTTTGGCGTTGTGAACGCCAACCCGGATATCGTGACGAATGTTTACCGCGATGATGAGTGGTTCATGAACCGCCACCGCCCGGAAGAAATGCGTTTCTTTAAAGAGGCGGTATTCAATTATTCACTGTTTGAACCTGCACTGCTGGAGCCGGAAGGCGTTAGCAAAGTGTTTTTCACCACCGATTCTCACGAAAGGTTGCTGCCGCTGGAACAGGCGATTAACGCCCGCTGGGGCGATCGCGTGAACGTCAGTTTCTCCACACTGACGTGTCTGGAAGTGATGGCAGGTGGCGTGTCGAAAGGCCATGCGCTGGAAGCTGTGGCGAAAGCGATGGGCTATAGCCTGAAGGACTGTATCGCCTTCGGCGACGGTATGAACGACGCGGAAATGCTCTCCATGGCAGGCAAAGGCTGTATCATGGGTAACGCGCATCAACGCCTGAAGGATCTGCATCCGAAACTGGACGTGATTGGCCTCAATGCCGACGATGCCGTGCCGCATTATCTGCGTGAGCTTTTTCTGCAGTAACGTTGTTGGTCGTTAGTTGACCAGTTGTCAACCTTATTCTTCGCTACAATGGGTGTACCTTTTGTTAAGAGACATCCATTGTGGCGTTACTCATCATTACCACAATTCTGTGGGCCTTTTCCTTCAGCCTGTTTGGCGAGTACCTTGCCGGTCATGTCGATAGCTATTTTGCGGTGCTGGTGCGCGTTGGGCTGGCGGCTCTGGTGTTTTTACCGTTTTTGCGTACCCGTGGGCACAGCGTAAAAACAATCGCGCTGTATATGCTGGTGGGAGCCATGCAGCTTGGCATTATGTATATGCTGAGTTTTCACGCCTATCTGTATCTGACGGTTTCAGAATTGCTGCTCTTTACCGTTCTGACGCCGTTGTACATTACGCTAATTTATGACCTGATGAGCGGGCGCCGTTTACGTTGGAACTATGCGTTCAGCGCACTACTGGCGGTAATTGGCGCAGGGATTATCCGTTACGATCAGGTGACCAGCCACTTCTGGACCGGCCTGCTGCTGGTACAGCTTTCTAACATTAGCTTTGCCATCGGTATGGTGGGTTACAAACGCCTGATGGAAACGCGCCCGATGCCACAACACAACGCCTTTGCCTGGTTTTACATGGGCGCCTTTATGGTGGCGGTCGTGGCCTGGTTCATGCTGGGCAATGCTCAGAAAATGCCTGCAACCCCGCTACAGTGGGGAATTCTGGTGTTTCTTGGCGTGGCGGCGTCCGGCATTGGTTACTTTATGTGGAACTACGGCGCGACCCAGGTGGATGCCGGTACGTTGGGCATTATGAACAATATGCATGTGCCGGCGGGGCTGCTGGTCAATCTGGCTATCTGGCACCAACAACCGCACTGGCCAAGCTTTATCATTGGCGCGGCTGTGATAGTGGCTTCACTGTGGGTACATCGTAAGTGGGTCGTTCCGCACTCCGCACAAACGGCAGGTGGTCACAGGCGTGATTCCGCGCTGAACGAATAAACGCTTCTGTTACCGGCTGGCGCTGTTCTCCGTCGCGAACGGCGGCGTACAGTCGGCTCCACAACCCATCGCCCAGGGTTTTGGTTACGACCAGACCCTGGCGTTCAAAACTCTCTACTACCCAGTGCGGCAAAGCCGCGATACCCATTTTTGCGGCAACCATCTGAATCAGCAGCAGTGTGTTATCCACACTCTTCAGCGACGGACTGATGCCTGCGGGCTGCAGGAAATGCCGCCAGACATCCAACCGACTACGCTGCACCGGATAAATAAGCAGAGTTTCGCTGGCCAAATCTTCCGGCGTGATTTGCGTTTTGCTGGCCAGCGGATGGTCGGGGGCCAGGATCAGGCGTACTTCAAAATCGAACATCGGTGAGTAGTGCAATCCGCTGCGCGGCAGAATGTCGGATGTCATCACCAGATCCAGCTCATCCTGCTGTAGCGCCGGTTGCGGATCGAAGGTCACACCGGATTTAAAATCCATCTCCACCTGCGGCCAGTTGGCACGAAAATTCTCCAACGCGGGCGTCAGCCACTGAATGCAACTGTGGCATTCGATAGCGATACGTAATCGGGTTTGCTGCGGTTCGTTGCATGCCTGCAGCGCGCGACCTATTTGCGGCAATACCTGGTTTGCCAACTGGAGCAGAATTTCACCCTGTGGCGTAAAACGCAAAGGCTGGCTCTTGCGGACAAAAAGCCGAAAGCCAAGGCGCTGCTCCAGATCGCTGAACTGGTGAGAAAGGGCGGATTGCGTCTGATGCAACGTGGCCGCTGCTGCTGCCAGAGAGCCACTGTTCCGCAACGCCTGGAGCGTTTTCAGGTGTTTAATCTCGATCATGAAAGTCCTTCACTTCGGCATGAACAAATTGCGCTTGAGGAATATACAGTAACTGGCAAATATGGATGTGTAAACATCTGGACGGCTAAAATCCTTCGTCTTTTAAATTTATGGTGCGTTGGCTGCGTTTCTCCACCCCGGTCTCTTACTTCAGTAAGCTCCCGGGGATGAACAAACTTGCCGCCTTCCCTAAATTCAAAATCCATAGGATTTACATATAATTAGAGGAAGAAAAATGACAATATTGAATCACACCCTCGGTTTTCCTCGCGTTGGCCTGCGTCGCGAGTTGAAAAAAGCGCAAGAAAGTTACTGGGCGGGTAATTCTTCCCGTGAAGATTTGCTGACCGTTGGCCGCGAGCTGCGTGCCCGCCACTGGGATCAGCAGAAACAGGCGGGTATAGACCTGCTGCCGGTGGGTGATTTTGCCTGGTACGATCACGTCCTGACCACCAGCCTGCTGCTCGGCAACGTCCCGGTTCGCCATCAAAATAAAGATGGCTCCGTCGATATCGATACCTTATTCCGTATTGGCCGTGGCCGTGCACCGACGGGTGAACCGGCGGCGGCGGCAGAAATGACCAAATGGTTTAATACCAACTATCACTACATGGTGCCGGAGTTCACCAAAGGTCAGCAGTTCAAACTGACCTGGACCCAACTGCTGGATGAAGTGGACGAAGCGCTGGCGCTCGGTCACAAGGTAAAACCCGTACTGCTTGGCCCGGTAACTTACCTCTGGCTGGGGAAAGTGAAGGGCGAACAGTTTGACCGCCTGAGCCTGCTCAACGACATTCTGCCGGTTTACCAGCAGGTGCTGGCTGAGCTGGCGAAACGCGGTATTGAGTGGGTGCAGATTGATGAACCTGCTCTGGTACTGGAGCTGCCGCAAGTGTGGTTGAATGCCTTTAAACCGGCTTATGACGCCCTGCAGGGCCAGGTGAAGTTGCTGCTGACCACCTACTTCGAAGGCGTAACGCCAAACCTGGAGACCATTACCGTGCTGCCGGTGCAGGGTCTGCATGTTGACCTGGTCCATGGCAAAGATGATGTCGCCGAGCTGCACAAACGTCTGCCTGCCGACTGGCTGCTGTCAGCGGGTCTGGTAAATGGTCGTAATGTCTGGCGCGCCGATCTCAGCGAAAAATACGCGCAAATTAAAGATATCGCCGGGAAACGCTCGCTGTGGGTGGCGTCTTCATGTTCTCTGCTGCACAGCCCAATTGACCTGAGTGTTGAAACCCGTCTGGATGCCGAAGTGAAGAGTTGGTTTGCCTTCGCGCTGCAAAAATGCGGAGAGCTGGCGCTACTGCGTGATGCGCTGAACAGCGGTGATACCGCGGCGCTGGTTGAATGGAGCGCACCGATTCAGGCGCGTCGCCACTCCACCCGTGTACACAACGCCGCAGTGGAAAAACGTCTGGCGGCGATCACCGCCCAGGACAGCCAACGCGCCAACGCTTACCCGGTTCGCGCCGAGGCGCAACGTGCCCGCTTTAATCTGCCAGCATGGCCGACCACCACTATCGGCTCATTCCCGCAAACCACGGAGATTCGCGGTCTGCGCCTGGACTTCAAAAAGGGCAACCTGGATGCAGGCAACTACCGTACAGGGATCGCAGAACATATCAAACAGGCGATTGTTGAGCAGGAACGTCTGGGCCTCGACGTACTGGTACACGGTGAAGCTGAACGTAACGACATGGTCGAATACTTTGGCGAACATCTGGACGGCTTCGTCTTTACCCAGAATGGTTGGGTGCAGAGCTACGGCTCACGCTGCGTGAAACCGCCGGTGGTGATTGGCGACGTCAGCCGCCCGGAAGCGATTACCGTTGAGTGGGCTAAATACGCGCAGTCGCTGACTGACAAACCGGTTAAAGGCATGCTGACCGGACCGGTGACCATTCTTTGCTGGTCGTTCCCGCGTGAAGATGTGACCCGTGAAACGATCGCGAAACAGATTGCGTTGGCGCTGCGTGATGAAGTGGCAGATCTGGAAGCGGCGGGTATCGGTATTATTCAGATTGATGAACCTGCACTGCGTGAAGGCCTGCCGCTGCGTCGCAGTGACTGGGCGGCATATCTGGAATGGGGCGTGGAAGCCTTCCGCATCAACGCAGCGGTGGCGAGGGATGAAACTCAGATCCACACCCATATGTGTTACTGCGAGTTTAACGACATCATGGATTCCATTGCTGCGCTGGATGCGGACGTGATCACCATTGAAACCTCGCGTTCCGACATGGAGTTACTGGAGTCGTTTGAAGAGTTTGATTACCCGAACGAAATCGGGCCGGGCGTTTATGATATTCACTCACCGAACGTCCCGAGTGTAGAGTGGATTGAAGCCCTGCTGAAGAAAGCGGAACAGCGTATTCCGGCTGAGCGTCTGTGGGTGAACCCGGACTGTGGCCTGAAAACGCGCGGCTGGCCGGAAACTCGGGCAGCGCTGGCTAACATGGTCAAAGCTGCGCAGAATCTGCGTCAGGCTTAACGCAACGTAGGCCCGGTAAGCGAAGCCGCTCCGGGCAATAGGTCGGGTAGCGGCTTTGCCTTACCCGACCGACTCGATTATCTCTTCTCACCGTATTGCGCAAACCACTCCAGCATTCTCTGCCAGCCATCTTTCGCGGACTCTTCGTGATAGCTCGGGCGATAATCGGCATTAAACGCATGGCCAGCATCGGGATAGACGACGATTTCCGCTTTAGCATTGGCGGCACGCAGTGCCTGACGCATGGTTTCCACGCTGTCCTGTGGAATACTGGTATCCTGGCCGCCATACAGTCCCAACACGGGAGCGTTCAGATCGGTGGCAATATCGACAGGGTGTTTGGGGGAGTTCAGCGTTTTATCGCCAACCAATTTGCCATACCACGCCACCGCCGCTTTTAGCTGTGGATTGTGTGCGGCATACAGCCAGGTAATACGTCCACCCCAGCAAAAACCCGTCATCATTAATTGATGCACATCGCCGCCGTTGCGGGAGGCCCAACTGGCAACATGGTCCAGATCCGCCAGGACCTGTGAGTCGGGAACTTTCGCCACCAGGCCGCTTAGAAGCGTCGGGATATCGGCAAAGTCACTGGGATCGCCCTCGCGAAAATAGAGTTCGGGTGCAATAGCCAGATAACCTTCCAGCGCCAGTCGACGGCAAACATCACGAATGTGCTCATGAATACCAAAAATTTCCTGCACAACAATGACGATGGGCAGCGGACCATCGGTCTGTTGCGGTCGTGCGTGATACGCAGGCATATCATCGCCTTGTGATGGAATTGATGTCACCCCAGCGATAATCGCGTGATCCGGGGTGTGAACCGTCGTGGACGACGGTGGGGATACAGCAGGTGCAAAACCAGATTGTCGTGTTGTCATGGTATTCTCCGTACCCTTAAATATTGTACAAAATAGCGCATTGTTAACTATAGACACATGCAACGAACCACATTGCCTCAAACGGTCTATCTTTTGTGCAAGGCTTCCTTACATTGCGCTATTAATGTGATGATCATCACTGTTTCACGGTAAATCAATGCAATTGATTTCCATCATAGTGATGACTGTCACGAAAAGATGTTTATGCCTTCGGTAAAGTGTGTTTTTGCTTCTTCTGACAAAACCGATTCACAGAGGAGTTTTTATGTCTAAGTCTGATGTTTTTCATCTCGGCCTCACTAAGAACGATTTACAAGGGGCCCAGCTCGCTATCGTCCCTGGCGACCCGGAGCGTGTGGAAAAGATCGCCGCGCTGATGGATAAGCCGGTCAAGCTGGCATCTCATCGCGAGTTCACTACCTGGCGTGCTGAACTGGATGGTAAAGCCGTGATCGTTTGCTCTACCGGTATCGGCGGCCCGTCCACCTCCATCGCCGTAGAAGAACTGGCGCAATTGGGCATCCGTACCTTCCTGCGTATCGGTACGACTGGCGCTATTCAGCCGCATATCAACGTGGGTGATGTACTGGTAACTACCGCATCTGTCCGTCTGGACGGTGCGAGCCTGCACTTTGCACCAATGGAATTCCCGGCTGTTGCAGACTTCGAGTGCACCACCGCGTTGGTGGAAGCGGCAAAATCTATCGGTGCGACCACCCACGTAGGCGTTACCGCGTCTTCAGACACCTTCTACCCGGGCCAGGAGCGTTATGACACCTTCTCTGGCCGCGTAGTGAGCCGTTTCAAAGGCTCTATGGAAGAGTGGCAGTCGATGGGCGTCATGAACTATGAAATGGAATCTGCGACGCTGCTGACCATGTGCGCAAGCCAGGGTCTGCGTGCAGGTATGGTTGCTGGCGTTATCGTCAACCGTACTCAGCAAGAGATCCCGAATGCAGAAACGATGAAGCAAACGGAAAGCCACGCGGTGAAAATCGTGGTAGAAGCCGCACGCCGTTTACTGTAATTCTCCCTTCTTTGCTAAAAGGCCGACGTGTTCGGCCTTTTTATTTTGCGTAGCACCTCGCAGGAAATTCCTTTTAAACTGGACGTTTATACAGCACAATTCTATTTTGTGCGGGTAAGTCGTTGCTGTAAGGGGGCGTTGTGGATATTTCAATTTTGATGAGTGCCGTGCTGGCATTAGCTGCAGGGCTGCTGGTGGGCTGGCTGGCGACAAAAGCGCGCGCCGATCAGATCCGCGCAGACCTCATCGAAGAACGACGAGAACTGGATATTGCCCTCAGTGCAGCCCGGCAACAGCTCTCGCAGGAAGCCCACTGGCGTGACGAATGCGAGCTGCTGAATAACGAACTCCGTAGCCTGCAGAGTATCAATACCTCACTGGAGGCCGATCTCCGGGAAGTCACCACCCGTCTGGAAGCAACGCAGCAGCATGCGGAAGATAAAATTCGCCAGATGATCAACAGCGAACAGCGCCTGAGCGAACAGTTCGAGAATCTGGCGAACCGCATTTTCGAACACAGTAACCGTCGCGTCGATGAGCAAAATCGCCAAAGCCTTAACAGTCTGCTGACACCATTACGCGAACAGCTGGACGGTTTTCGCCGCCAGGTTCAGGATAGCTTTGGTAAAGAGGCGCAAGAGCGCCACACCCTGGCACACGAAATTCGTAATCTCCAGCAACTGAACGCGCAGATGGCGCAGGAAGCCGTTAACCTGACACGGGCATTGAAAGGTGATAACAAAACACAGGGAAACTGGGGAGAGGTGGTACTTACGCGGGTGCTTGAAGCCTCTGGTCTGCGGGAAGGCTATGAATACGAAACCCAGGTTAGCATCGAGAATGATGCGCGCTCACGGATGCAACCAGACGTTATTGTCCGGCTACCGCAAGGTAAAGATGTCGTGATTGACGCTAAAATGACGCTGGTTGCCTATGAGCGCTATTTTAATGCAGAAGATGAATACACCCGGGAGGGTGCGCTGCAGGAGCATATCGCCTCCGTGCGAAATCATATTCGTCTGCTGGGTCGTAAAGATTATCAACAGCTTCCAGGGCTGCGTACGCTGGACTATGTGCTGATGTTTATCCCCGTCGAACCTGCTTTCCTGCTGGCGCTGGACAGACAGCCCGAACTTATTACCGAAGCGCTTAAAAATAACATTATGCTGGTCAGCCCCACGACGTTGTTGGTGGCATTACGTACGATCGCTAACCTGTGGCGCTATGAGCATCAAAGCCGCAACGCGCAACAAATTGCGGATCGGGCCAGTAAACTTTATGACAAGATGCGCCTGTTTGTGGATGATATGTCAGCAATCGGCCAAAGCCTGGATAAAGCCCAGGATAACTACCGACAGGCAATGAAGAAGCTCTCTTCGGGGCGTGGAAATGTCTTATCACAGGCGGAAGCCTTCCGCGGCTTAGGCGTGGAAATTAAGCGCGAGATAAATCCTGAACTGGCTGAACAAGCCACGACCCAGGATGAAGAGTTCCGCTTACGCTCGGTCCCGGAAGCGCAGCAAGACGTGACTTACCCCGATGAAGAGGCGGTAAATCAGCAATCAAACTAGCCCGTTTGGGGTAGCGGAACCCGGTAGAAGGGTAGGGCAAATTGGCCCAATCTGTTACACTTCTCGAACATTTTTTGGATGAGCAGGCACTGAGATGGTGGATAATTCACAAGAAACGACGCACTTTGGCTTTCAGACCGTCGCTAAAGAGCAGAAAGCTGACATGGTGGCCCACGTTTTTCATTCTGTGGCGTCTAAATATGACGTTATGAATGACTTAATGTCATTTGGCATTCATCGTTTGTGGAAGCGCTTCACCATTGACTGTAGTGGCGTGCGTCGTGGACAAACCGTTCTGGATTTAGCGGGCGGCACGGGCGATCTGACGGCGAAGTTTTCTCGCATGGTTGGTGAAACCGGTAAGGTTATTCTGGCAGATATCAATGACTCAATGCTCAAAATGGGGCGCGAAAAGCTACGCAATATTGGCGTGATTGGTAACGTTGAATATGTCCAGGCAAATGCTGAGGCACTGCCGTTCCCTGACAATACCTTTGATTGCATCACCATTTCTTTCGGCCTGCGTAACGTTACGGATAAAGAGAAAGCGCTACGCTCGATGTATCGTGTGTTGAAGCCGGGTGGGCGCTTACTGGTGCTGGAATTCTCCAAACCGATCATCGAACCGCTGAGCAAAGCGTATGATGCGTACTCTTTCCATATCTTGCCACGTATTGGTTCGATGGTTGCGAGCGACGCAGATAGCTACCGCTATTTGGCTGAGTCTATCCGTATGCATCCCGATCAGGACACGTTAAAAGCAATGATGCAAGATGCCGGGTTTGAAAGTGTTGATTACTACAACCTGACGGCAGGTGTTGTTGCGCTGCATCGTGGTTACAAGTTCTGACAGGAGGACCGGGGATGCCTTTAAAACCCTTAGTGACCGCTGGCGCTGAAAATCTGCTCAACACCTTTCTGTATCGTTCACCTGCGCTAAAATCAGCCCGAACGCGTTTGCAGAGCAAGGTACTGCGTGTTGATCTCAAAGGATTTTCTACGCCGTTAGTCCTGGTGTTCAGTGAGCGCCAGGTCGATGTGCTGGGGGCATGGGAAGGCGAAGCAGATTGCACCGTGATCACTCATGCCAGCGTGTTACCAAAATTACGCGACCGGCAGCAGCTCACCACGCTTATTCGTAGCGGCGAACTGGAAGTGCAGGGCGATATTCAGGTGGTGCAGAACTTTGTGGCTCTGGCTGACCTGGCGGAATTTGACCCTGCAGAGCTATTAGCACCTTATACCGGTGATATCGTCGCGGAAGGTGTTAGCAAAGTCCTGCGCGGCGGCGCGAAGTTCCTGCGTCGTGGCATTCAACGTCAGCAACGTTATGTTGCCGAAGCGATCACTGAAGAGTGGCGTATGGCCCCTGGCCCGCTTGAAGTTGCATGGTTTGCGGAAGAAACGGCAGCGGTTGAGCGCGCGGTTGAATCTCTGGCCAGACGGCTGGAAAAACTGGAGGCCAAATGACGCCAGGAGAAGTACGGCGCCTTTATTTCATCATTCGCACTTTTTTAAGCTACGGTCTTGATGAACTCATCCCCAAAATGCGTATTACGCTGCCGCTCCGTTTGTGGCGTTACACATTGTTTTGGATGCCAAACCGACATAAAGATAAGCCGCTGGGTGAAAGGCTGAGACTGGCTTTGCAGGAATTGGGGCCGGTGTGGATCAAATTTGGTCAAATGCTCTCCACCCGTCGTGATCTGTTTCCGCCGCATATCGCTGATCAGCTCGCTCTGTTGCAGGATCGAGTTGCTCCATTCGATGGACAACGAGCAAAAGAACAGATTGAAGAAGCAATGGGTGGGCTACCTGTTGAAGAGTGGTTTGATGATTTTGAGATCACACCACTGGCATCTGCGTCTATTGCTCAGGTGCATACCGCACGACTGAAGTCGAATGGCAAAGAGGTGGTGATCAAGGTTATTCGTCCGGATATCCTGCCGGTAATCAAAGCCGATTTAAAACTGATCTATCGTCTTGCTCGCTGGGTCCCTCGCCTGTTGCCGGACGGACGTCGTCTGCGGCCAACCGAAGTGGTCCGTGAATATGAAAAAACATTGATCGATGAGCTGAACCTGCTGCGTGAGTCGGCAAACGCCATTCAACTGCGACGCAATTTTGAAGACAGCCCGATGCTGTACATCCCGGAAGTGTATTCCGACTATTGCAGTCAGAACATGATGGTGATGGAGCGTATTTACGGTATCCCTGTTTCGGATGTTGCAACGCTTGAGAAGAACGGTACCAACATGAAACTGTTGGCCGAGCGTGGTGTTCAGGTCTTCTTTACTCAGGTATTCCGCGACAGTTTTTTCCATGCCGATATGCACCCGGGTAACATTTTCGTCAGCTATGAGCACCCTGAAAACCCGAAATACATCGGTATTGATTGCGGGATCGTGGGCTCATTAAATAAAGAAGATAAGCGTTATCTGGCTGAAAACTTTATTGCGTTTTTTAATCGCGATTACCGTAAGGTTGCCGAGCTACATGTCGATTCTGGTTGGGTTCCTCCCGATACCAATGTTGAAGAATTTGAATTTGCAATTCGTACCGTGTGTGAGCCTATCTTCGAAAAGCCGCTGGCAGAGATCTCCTTTGGTCACGTGTTGTTGAATCTGTTCAATACAGCACGTCGATTTAATATGGAAGTCCAGCCTCAACTGGTGTTGTTACAGAAGACGCTGCTGTACGTTGAGGGTGTTGGCCGACAGCTCTATCCTCAGTTGGATTTGTGGAAAACGGCCAAGCCTTTCCTTGAATCCTGGATTAAAGATCAGGTAGGTATTCCGGCGCTTGTCAGGGCATTTAAAGAAAAAGCACCGTTCTGGGTCGAAAAAATGCCAGAAATACCTGAACTTGTGTATGACAGTTTGCGCCAGGGCAAATATTTACAGCACAGTGTTGATAAGATTGCGCGCGAGCTTCATGCGAATCACGTACGTCAGGGACAATCCCGTTATTTATTGGGTATTGGCGCAACGTTGCTGTTAAGTGGGACATTCCTGCTGGTAAGCCGTCCTGAGTGGGGGCTTATGCCTGGCTGGTTAATCGCGGGTGGTGTTCTCGCCTGGCTGATCGGCTGGCGCAAAATGCGCTGATTTTTTCATCGCCCAAGGCAGGTCGTGTAACGTATACTACGGCCTAATTAATTCATCATCTATGACAGAGGAACATGTATGGGTGGTATCAGTATTTGGCAGTTGTTGATCATTGCCGTCATCGTTGTACTGCTATTTGGCACCAAGAAACTCGGCTCCATCGGTTCCGACCTTGGCGCGTCTATTAAAGGCTTCAAGAAAGCGATGGGTGATGATGAACCTAAGCAGGATAAAACCAGCCAGGACGCTGATTTTACCGCTAAATCCATCACCGATAAGCAGGGTGAAGTGAAGAAAGAAGACGCCAAAAGCCAAGATAAAGAGCAGGTATAATCCGTGTTTGATATCGGTTTTAGCGAACTGTTATTGGTGTTCGTTATCGGCCTCATCGTTCTGGGGCCACAACGATTGCCAGTGGCAGTAAAAACGGTCGCGGGCTGGGTCCGTGCGCTGCGCTCTCTTGCAACTACCGTGCAGAATGAACTGACCCAGGAGCTTAAGCTTCAGGAGTTTCAGGACAGCCTGAAGAAAGTAGAAAAAGCGAGCCTGACAAATTTGACGCCGGAGCTGAAAGCATCGATGGATGAGCTGCGCGAAGCGGCTGAGTCGATGAAGCGTTCTTACAGCGTGCACGATCCTGAGAAAGCGAGCGATGAAGCGCACACTATCCATAACCCTGTGGTGAAAGGAAGTGAAGCGCAGCACGAGGGGGTTACCCCTGCTACTGCTGAAGGACAGGCCAGTTCGCCGGAGCAAAAACCGGAATCCACGGGTGCTGACGCGCCGGAGTTGAAGGAAACTGCTTCCGTTACGTCGATGGACGCGGAAAAGAAACCTGCTGCACCTGCTGTCGAATCCTCACCTTCGTCGAGTGATAAACCGTAAACATGTCTGTAGAAGATACTCAACCGCTCATCACGCACCTTATTGAGCTGCGTAAGCGACTCCTGAACTGCATTATTGCGGTTATGGTGATCTTTCTGGCGTTGGTTTATTTTGCCAACGACATTTACCATATGGTTGCGGCACCGCTGATTAAGCAGATGCCTCAGGGTGCAACGATGATCGCCACCGATGTGGCTTCACCGTTCTTTACCCCGATAAAGCTAACCTTTATGGTGTCGCTGATCCTGTCGGCACCTGTGATCCTGTACCAGGTATGGGCATTCATTGCGCCTGCTTTGTATAAGCATGAACGCCGCCTTGTTGTGCCGCTGCTGGTCTCAAGTTCACTGTTGTTCTATATCGGGATGGCATTCGCCTATTTTGTCGTCTTCCCGCTGGCGTTTGGCTTCCTTGCCAACACAGCTCCGCAAGGCGTGCAGGTTTCGACAGACATTGCCAGTTATCTCAGCTTTGTTATGGCGCTGTTTATGGCGTTTGGTGTCTCTTTTGAGGTTCCTGTCGCCATTGTATTGTTGTGCTGGATGGGCATTACGACACCTGATGATTTACGTAAGAAACGTCCTTACGTAGTTGTCGGGGCATTTGTCGTGGGGATGTTACTGACTCCACCAGATGTCTTCTCGCAAACGCTGTTGGCGATACCGATGTACTGCCTGTTTGAAGTGGGTGTTTTCTTCTCTCGTTTCTATGTCGGTAAGCGACGTACGCGAGATGAGGACAACGAGGCTGAAGAAGCAAAAGAAGCCGACGCCACCGAGAAAACCGAAGAGTAAATTCAGCCGCCCGTAAGGGCGGTTGTCATATGGGAGGAAGCATGTTTGATATTGGCGTTAATCTAACCAGTTCACAATTTGCGAAAGACAGGGATGAGGTTGTAGCACGCGCTTTTGCTGCCGGTGTAAACGGCATGCTTCTGACCGGAACAAACCTGCATGAAAGCCAGCAGGCGCTAAAGCTGGCACAGCATTATCCACATTGCTGGTCCACTGCAGGCGTCCATCCACATGACAGTAGCCAATGGCAATCCTCAACGGAAGACGAGATTATCGCGCTGGCAAACCAGTCCGAAGTGGTCGCCATTGGTGAATGCGGCCTGGATTTCAATCGTAATTACTCCACTCCACAGGAACAGGAACGGGCTTTTGAGGCGCAATTGCGTATTGCCGCCGAATTGCAGATGCCTGTTTTCATGCATTGTCGGGATGCCCACGAACGTTTTCTGACGCTGCTGGAACCCTGGCTGGACAGCCTCCCTGGCGCAGTGCTGCACTGTTTCACTGGCTCGCGCCAGGAGATGCAGGACTGCGTGGACAGAGGGCTTTATATCGGGATTACCGGATGGGTCTGCGATGAGCGTCGGGGTATGGAACTACGGGAGCTACTGCCTTTTATCCCGGTGGAAAGGCTGCTGATAGAAACAGATGCTCCCTATTTACTCCCACGCGATCTGGCCGTGAAGCCGACTTCCCGGCGCAATGAACCTGCGCACCTGCCGCATATTCTTGAGCGTATTGCGCACTGGCGCGGGGAAGACCCTCAGTGGCTATCAACGGCGATTGATGCCAACGTCAGAACGTTATTCGAAGTGACTTTCTGAGTCTGTTTATATCTTTCGAAAGCCGGTATTTTTCACGCTCTGCTTAACCTCTTTATTCAACAGGTTAAGCAGGAGCATGGAACGCGCTTCGCCGTCGGGTTCGGTGAAAATCGCCTTCAACCCTTCAAATGCCCCTTCAGTGATAATTACGCTGTCGCCAGGATGCGGCGTTTCCGGGTCTACAATCCCCTCGGGCTTGTAGATAGAAAGCTGGTGAATAACGGGAGAGGGAACGGTAGCTGGTGTTGCCCCAAAGCGTACAAAATGGCTGACGCCACGCGTCGCATTGATGGTCGTGGTGTGGATCACTTCCGGATCGAATTCGACAAACATGTAATTAGGGAAAAGTGGCTCACTGACTGTGGTACGTTTACCCCGCACCATTTTTTCCAGGGTGATCATTGGCGTCAGACAGTTGACTGCTTGTCTTTCCAGGTGTTCCTGGGCACGCTGAAGTTGCCCGCGTTTGCAGTACAGTAAATACCAGGCTTGCATAATAACTCTTATCCGCTTGTTCTGAGCGCAAGCATAGCAAAAGTCATTATACACTTCATCTTTCAAGCCTCATCGGTGTTGGTTGCCAGAGTTCACGCTAATTTAACAAAAATACAGCATCACAATGATGAACGCCGTATAATGAGGCGCTTACAAAGAGGCCAAAATGGACGCCATGAAATATCACGATTTACGCGACTTCCTGACGCAGCTTGAACAGCAGGGCGAGCTCAAACGCATTACGCTTCCAGTGGATCCCCATCTGGAGATCACTGAAATTGCCGATCGCACCTTGCGTGCTGGTGGGCCTGCGCTGTTGTTTGAGAATCCAAAAGGCTATTCAATGCCGGTACTGTGCAATTTGTTTGGCACTCCGAAGCGTGTCGCCATGGGGATGGGGCAAGAAGATGTCTCAGCACTAAGGGAAGTTGGTAAGCTGTTGGCGTTTTTGAAAGAGCCGGAGCCGCCGAAAGGATTCCGCGATCTGTTTGATAAGCTGCCGCAGTTCAAGCAGGTGCTTAACATGCCGACCAAACGGCTACGCGGTGCGCCTTGTCAGCAAAAAATATCCTCAGGCGATGACGTTGATTTAAACCGTATACCGATCATGACCTGCTGGCCGGAAGATGCAGCGCCGCTAATTACATGGGGACTCACCGTCACGCGTGGACCGCATAAAGAGCGACAGAATCTGGGTATTTATCGCCAACAGTTGATTGGCAAAAATAAGCTCATTATGCGTTGGCTTTCACATCGTGGCGGCGCGCTGGATTATCAGGAGTGGTGCGCTGCACACCCTGGTGAGCGTTTCCCTGTCTCCGTTGCGTTAGGGGCAGACCCAGCGACCATCCTGGGTGCTGTGACCCCTGTGCCTGATACATTATCAGAGTACGCCTTTGCTGGGCTGCTGCGTGGCACTAAGACCGAAGTTGTCAAATGTATCTCCAACGATCTCGAAGTACCCGCCAGCGCTGAAATTGTTCTGGAAGGCTATATCGAGCCGGGTGAACTGGCACCGGAAGGACCGTATGGCGATCATACGGGTTATTACAATGAAGTGGATAGCTTCCCGGTTTTCACTGTCACACACATTACCCAGCGTGAAGATGCGATTTATCACTCCACCTACACCGGACGTCCACCAGATGAGCCAGCGGTGCTCGGTGTGGCGCTGAATGAAGTCTTTGTCCCTATTCTGCAAAAGCAGTTCCCGGAAATCGTCGACTTTTATCTGCCGCCGGAAGGTTGTTCTTATCGGCTGGCCGTGGTGACGATGAAAAAACAGTACGCAGGCCATGCCA
This sequence comes from Citrobacter sp. Igbk 17, assembly GCF_028069775.1. NCBI lineage: Bacteria > Pseudomonadati > Pseudomonadota > Gammaproteobacteria > Enterobacterales > Enterobacteriaceae > Citrobacter > Citrobacter sp. Igbk 17. The sequence continues at coordinate 74,925 of NZ_JANEWI010000020.1, forward strand.
AACGCGTCATGATGGGCGTTTGGTCATTTTTGCGTCAGTTTATGTACACCAAATTTGTTATTGTCTGCGATGATGATGTCAACGCACGTGACTGGAACGATGTGATTTGGGCAATTACTACCCGTATGGACCCGGCCAGGGATACGGTACTGGTAGAGAATACGCCGATTGATTACCTGGACTTTGCCTCGCCGGTTTCCGGCCTTGGTTCAAAAATGGGGCTGGATGCCACAAATAAATGGCCGGGTGAAACCCAACGAGAGTGGGGACGCCCGATTAAAAAAGATCCTGAAGTGACTGCGCGTATTGACGCAATTTGGGATGAATTAGCCATCTTTAATGACGGCAAAAGCGCCTGAGGCGCGATCGTTTTGCCTATTGATCCGACAGAGAGAGCGCATGACAACCTTAAGCTGTAAAGTGACCTCGGTAGAAGCTATCACTGACACCGTATATCGCGTACGTTTAGTGCCGGACGCGGCGTTTTCCTTTCGTGCTGGTCAGTATTTAATGGTCGTGATGGACGAACGTGATAAACGCCCGTTCTCCATGGCATCTACGCCGGATGAGCACGGGTTCATTGAGCTGCACGTGGGTGCTTCTGAGCTAAATCTTTATGCCATGGCTGTTATGGACCGAATTCTGAAAGATCGGGAAATTAAGGTCGATATCCCGCACGGTGAAGCCTGGCTGCGTGATGATGAGAATCGTCCGCTGATCCTGATTGCTGGCGGCACAGGGTTTTCATACGTACGTTCGATTTTACTGACAGCGCTGACGCGCAATCCAGACCGTGATATCACTATTTACTGGGGCGGACGAGAAGAGAAACATCTCTACGATCTCTCTGAACTGGAGGCACTGTCAGTTAATCATCCGAACCTGCGTGTTGAGCCTGTAGTGGAACAGCCTGAAACGGGCTGGCGTGGTCGTACGGGAACCGTATTAACGGCGGTGTTACAGGATTACGGCACTCTGGCGGAACACGATATTTATATCGCCGGGCGTTTCGAGATGGCTAAAATCGCGCGCGACCTGTTCTGTAATGAACGTCAGGCACGTGAAGATCGTCTGTTTGGCGACGCGTTCGCGTTTATTTAAGCGATATGCGCCGGAACCCCACCGGCGCATTCATAAATTCCCCACCTTCCACATGACGGTCGCTGTCCCAGCATCTTTGTATATCTTCTGCTTTACAAAACCTCATTATTTTTAGTAAACAAAATTACTTTCCTGTTTATCTGCAAATTTCACAGCATTTTGTGATATCCCATCATTTGTTTAGTAAACAATTTTGGCACTCTATGCCGCATCATAATTGCGAGATGCCAATGAGAGGAGAGGTCACCATGAGGCTCGGGCTGGATATAGGCGGGACTAAAATCGAAGCGGTGGTAATTGATAACGCGGGTGAGATTATTTACCGCGAACGATGCGCTACACCCAGGCAAAGCTACGGCGATTTTTTCCAGGCCGTGACGGATATGATTGCTAAGGCTATGCAGACCGTTAACCAACCTTTGTCGGTCGGTATCGGAGTTCCTGGAGCAGTAGACAGCAAGGGATTAATTAAAAACTCCAACATTCTGGTGCTAAATCAGCAGGCTTTTACCCGTGACCTTGAACACGCATTAGGGATGCCTGTGCCCGTCACTAACGATGCTAACTGTTTTACACTGTCAGAGGCGATGGACGGCAGTGGACGCGGACACAGTGTGGTATTTGGCGTAATTCTCGGTACTGGCTGCGGAGGCGGATTGTGTATTGATAACCGTTTGATCTCCGGCCCTAATGCCTGTGCAGGGGAGTGGGGGCATAATGCATTGCCACGTTACCATGAGTCCCGGGATGGTGAGGTGGTTACCTGTTATTGCGGACAACAGAACTGTATCGAAAGTTTTATCTCTGGCAGTGGTCTGGAACGCCAGTACATGAATCACACTCATCAACATGTCAGCGTTCCTCACATCATGCAGCAGGTAGAATTGGGTGATGCAGACGCTTGCCTGTTATGGGAGCGTTACTGTGATCAACTGGCGCGTGCGTTGGCAGGCATTGTGAATACACTCGACCCTGATGTCATTGTGCTGGGAGGGGGGGTCTCTAATATCACATTACTGTATTCGGGTTTGCAGGCACGCGTGGCACAGTACGTGTTCGGTAAACAGTGCCATACACCGATTATTCAGGCCCGACACGGTGACAGCAGCGGTGTGCGTGGTGCAGCATGGCTGGGGGCACAACGGGCCACCGTGTAGAGTTAATGAGAGAGAAATGACGAAACCTGTACGAATCAGAGATATCGCCGAAGCCTGCGGCGTCTCAGTTGGGGCTGTATCCCGCGCACTAAAAGGTCAACCCGGATTGCGTGAAGATACCCGATTGCGCATTATTTCTGTGGCGCAACAGCAAGGTTATGATTTTTCCCGCCTGCACAGTGACAAGCTTAAGCGAGTCCTGTTTTTGTTGCATCGACAACACAATATTAGCCGGGCATTGCCGTTTTACTCGCAGCTGTTACTGGGTATTGATGATGCCTGCCGTGATCAGGGTATTGCGCTGAGCTTTCTCTCTATCGGTCCGGGCGATGCGGTAAGTGAGCAGGTGATGCTGCACCAGCCGGATGCGCTGATCTGCGCCGGATTTTTTGAGCCTGAATTGCTTGGGTTGCTGCAACAGATGAAATTGCCGCTGGTGCTGGTGGATCTGTGGGCTCCAGGTTTGCCCTGCGTCAATCCGGACAACACTCAGGGCGGCTATCTGGCCACGCAACATCTGATTGCACAAGGTCGCAACCGCATCGCTTTTCTTGCCAGTACACTTTCTCACTACAGTATTCGTCAGCGTGAAAAGGGTTATCGCCAGGCACTGTATGAAGCCCGTCTGCTGATGCCTCCAGAGTACGAAGCCATCGCACCGCCGCTGCTGGATACCGAACAATCATTGGTCGAGGCGGTTAATGAACTGCTCAGTCTGCCGGAACCGCCCGATGCCATTTTTGCTTATAACGATGCGGCGGCGATGGTTGTTCAACGGGTTTGCGCGCAGCAGGGGATTCGTATTCCGGAAGATCTTGCGCTGGTAGGATTTGATGATATTGATGCTGCGGCCTGGTCACATCCGCCGCTGACTACAATTGCGGTTGATAAGCAGCAGCTGGGGCGCGAAGCACTGCGTTTACTGCTGGAAGGCAAGCCGGAAGAGAATCTGTTGTTGCCGGTGCAGTTGGTGGTACGTGGTAGTTCAGGGAAATAAAAAACCCGCCCCTGACAGGCGGGAAGAACGGCAACTAAATTGTTATACAATGGCATTTGCATTGTAGGCCGGATAAGACGCATCAGCGTCGCCATCCGGCATAGTCGCCGGGGGCGCTTCGCTTGCCCGGCCTACAATAAGTAACGTGCCTTGATTACACTCGCTCAAATACTGTCGCGATACCCTGACCTAACCCGATACACATCGTCGCCAGACCGAACTGCACGTCTTTGCGTTCCATCAGGTTGAGCAGGGTGGTACTGATACGCGCACCAGAGCATCCCAGTGGGTGACCCAGTGCGATCGCCCCGCCATTGAGGTTGATCTTCTCGTCGATCTGCTCCATCAGCCCCAGATCTTTAATGCACGGCAGGATCTGGGCGGCAAAGGCTTCGTTCATCTCAAACAAGCCGATGTCGCTGGTGGAGAGTCCTGCTTTTTTCAGCGCCAGCTTTGAGGCAGGAACCGGACCATAACCCATGATTGAGGGGTCACAGCCGACTACGGCCATTGAGCGGATACGCGCACGCGGCGTCAGACCCAGTTCACGAGCACGGCTCTCACTCATTACCAGCATCGCGGCAGCACCATCGGAGAGCGCGGAAGAGGTACCCGCGGTGACGGTACCGCTGACCGGATCGAATGCCGGGCGAAGGGTGGACAGCGCGTCGACAGTGGTTTCCGGACGGATAACTTCATCATAGTTAAACTGTTTCAACACGCCATCGGCATCGTGACCGCCAGTCGGGATGATCTCGTTTTTAAAGGCACCGGACTGAGTAGCAGCCCAGGCACGAGCATGTGAGCGTGCGGCGAAGGCATCCTGCATTTCACGGCTGATACCGTGCATACGAGAGAGCATTTCTGCCGTCAGCCCCATCATTCCCGCGGCTTTTGCTACGTTACGGCTCATACCCGGGTGGAAATCAACGCCGTGGCTCATCGGCACATGGCCCATATGTTCCACGCCGCCCACCAGGCACGCTTGTGCATCGCCAGTCATAATCATGCGTGCCGCATCGTGCAGGGCCTGCATCGACGAACCACACAGACGGTTGACCGTAACCGCAGGAACGGAGTGTGGGACTTCTGCCAGCAGTGCGGCGTTACGGGCGATATTGAAACCCTGCTCCAGCGTCTGCTGCACACAACCCCAGTAAATATCATCGAGCGCGGTGGGTTCCAGCGCGGGATTACGCGCCAGCAGACTACGCATCAAGTGTGCGGAGAGATCTTCTGCCCGCACGTTGCGAAACGCGCCCCCTTTCGAACGGCCCATCGGGGTACGGATCGCATCAACAATTACAACCTGTTCCATTGTGACTCCTTAAGCCGTTTTCAGGTCGCCAACCGGGCGGGCAGGCTCAACCGGGGGATAATACGGTTCGTTATGGCGTGCTTTATCACGCAGACCGGCTGGTACTTCGTACAGCGGACCCAGGTGCTGATACTGCTGCGCCATATCGAGATACTTCGCACTGCCAAGTGTATCCAGCCAGCGGAACGCACCACCGTGGAACGGAGGGAAGCCCAGGCCATAAACCAGTGCCATATCGGCTTCTGCCGGGCTGGCAATGATGCCTTCCTCCAGGCAACGCACCACTTCGTTGACCATTGGGATCATCATACGAGCGATAATCTCTTCGTCGCTGAAGTCGCGTTTCGGCTGGCTGACGTCTGCCAGTAAGCCATCAACGGCGGCGTCTTCTTCTTTCTTCGGCTTGCCCTTGTTGTCTTCTTTATAGCGCCAGAATCCAAGACCGTTTTTCTGTCCGAAACGGCTGGCATCAAACAGCGCATCAATCGCGTCGCGATAATCTTTCTGCATACGCTGCGGGAAGCCCGCGGACATCACCGCCTGAGCGTGATGCGCGGTATCAATACCCACCACGTCCAGCAGATAAGCCGGGCCCATTGGCCAGCCAAACTGTTTCTCCATCACTTTGTCGACTTTGCGGAAATCCGCACCATCGCGCAGTAACTGGCTGAAACCGGCAAAGTAAGGGAACAGCACGCGGTTGACAAAGAAGCCTGGGCAGTCGTTAACCACAATCGGCGTTTTGCCCATCTGACTTGCCCACGCGACAACCTTGGCGATGGTTTCATCCGAGCTTTTCTCGCCGCGAATGATTTCAACCAGCGGCATACGGTGCACCGGGTTAAAGAAGTGCATCCCGCAGAAGTTTTCCGGGCGTTTAAGAACGCTGGCCAGCTCGTTAATTGGGATAGTAGACGTATTCGACGCCAGTACCGTATCCGGGCGCACCTTTTCTTCGGTTTCCGCCAGCACTGCTTTTTTCACTTTCGGGTTTTCGACGACCGCTTCAACTACCACATCTACACGCTCGAAACCGCTATAGTCGAGAGTTGGCTGAATGGTTGAAATGACGCCGGCCATTTTCAGACCGTCTATCTTGCCGCGCTCAAGCTGTTTGTTCAGCAGCTTGGCCGCTTCGGTCATACCCAGCGTCAGTGATTTGTCATTGATGTCTTTCATCACTACTGGCACGCCTTTCCAGGCAGACTGGTAAGCAATACCGCCGCCCATAATGCCTGCGCCCAGCACCGCCGCTTGCTTTGGTGCCTCAATATTTTTGGTGAGCTTTTTGGCTTTGGCTTTCACGAACTGATCGTTAAGGAAGATCCCAACCAGCGCGCGGGCTTCACTGGTGTGCGCCAGTGGAACAAAGCTTTTATTTTCCAGATTCAGCGCTTCTTCACGGCCAAAACGGGCCGCTGCTTCAATGGTTTTTACCGCGGTAATCGGTGCGGGATAATGCTTACCGGCCGTCTGCGCCACCATGCCTTTGGCGATGGTAAAGCTCATGGCAGCTTCAATTTTGCTGAGTTTCAGTGGTTCCAGCTTCGGCTGGCGTTTGGCTTTCCAGTCGAGGTCGCCGTTAATCGCCTGACGTAATACCGCGATCGCGCCATCAAGCAGTTTGTCTTGTTTCACTACGCCATCGACCAGGCCGATTTTTAGCGCCTGCTCAGCACCAACATCTTTACCCGCAGCAATGATTTCCAGCGCGTTGTCCGCACCCAACATGCGTGGCATACGCACGGAACCGCCAAAGCCCGGCATAATGCCCAGCTTGGTTTCCGGCAGACCAATGCGCAGATCCGGTGTTGCCAGACGATAATCAGTTGCCAGCACACACTCGCAGCCGCCGCCCAGCGCGTAACCGTTTACCGCAGAGATAGTTGGAACAGGCAGATCTTCCAGGCGATTAAAGACGCTATTGGCAAAGTGCAGCCACTGGCTCAACTGCTCTTCGGGAACGAGGAACAGTGAAAGAAATTCGGTGATATCGGCACCGACAATAAAAGCCGCTTTATTAGAGCGCAGGAGCAGCCCTTTTAAATTTGGTTGTTTTTCCAGCACGTCAAGCGCATGGCCCAGGCTGGCAACGGTGGCCGTGTCGAGTTTATTGACCGAACCTGGGGCATCGAACACCAGTTCGGCGATGCCATCTTCCAGCCAGTCAAGGTACAGGGTGTCGCCTTTGTAAAGCATGTCAGTCTCCTGAATCCGCAAGGTGATCTGGTCATACCAGATGAATCGAAGTGTGTGTTTTATGTTAAAAAAATGCAAATAAATGATTAAAGAAATGACGATTCGATCACGCTCGGCAGAAATCACGCAGTCATAAAGCGATGTGCTAAGATGCGGAGACTTGAGGTCAAAAAAACAGAAGGATAGAAAATGGAATCACTGGCCGCACTCTATAAGAATCATATTGTTACCTTACAAGAACGTACGCGTGATGCACTGGCTCGCTTCAAGCTGGATGCGTTACTTATTCATTCTGGCGAGCTTGTTAACGTTTTTCTCGACGACCATCCGTATCCGTTTAAGGTCAACCCGCAGTTTAAAGCCTGGGTTCCCGTAACGCAGGTTCCCAACTGCTGGTTGCTGGTGGATGGTGTGAATAAGCCAAAACTGTGGTTCTATTTGCCGGTTGATTACTGGCACAACGTAGAGCCGCTGCCGACCTCCTTCTGGACGGAAGAAGTCGAGATCATTGCGCTGCCTAAAGCGGAGGGTATCGGTAGCCAACTGCCTGCTGCACGCGGCAATATCGGTTATATCGGTCCGGTTCCGGAACGTGCGCTGCAACTGGACATCGCGGCCAGCAACATCAACCCGAAAGGGGTAATCGACTACCTGCACTATTACCGCGCCTATAAAACAGATTACGAACTGGCCTGTATGCGTGAAGCGCAGAAAATGGCGGTGAGTGGGCACCGTGCCGCGGAAGAAGCGTTCCGTTCCGGGATGAGCGAGTTTGATATCAACCTCGCCTACCTGACCGCGACCGGTCACCGCGATACCGACGTACCGTACAGCAATATCGTCGCGCTCAATGAACACGCCTCTGTGCTGCATTATACCAAACTGGATCATCAGGCTCCGTCCGAAATCCGCAGCTTCCTGCTGGATGCGGGGGCGGAATATAACGGTTATGCAGCAGACCTGACGCGTACCTGGTCGGCGAAAAGCGACAACGACTATGCACAGTTGGTGAAAGACGTTAACGACGAAGAGCTGGCGCTCATCGCGACGATGAAAGCGGGTGTCAGCTATGTGGACTATCACATTCAGTTCCATCAGCGTATTGCGAAGCTGCTGCGTAAACATCAAATCATCACCGACATGAGTGAAGAGGCGATGGTGGAAAATGATCTCACTGGACCGTTTATGCCGCACGGTATCGGTCACCCGCTGGGTCTGCAGGTGCATGATGTTGCCGGTTTCATGCAGGATGACACGGGCACACACCTTGCCGCGCCGTCGAAGTACCCTTACTTGCGTTGCACCCGTGTGCTGCAGCCGGGCATGGTTCTGACCATCGAACCGGGTATCTACTTCATTGAATCGCTGCTCGCCCCGTGGCGTGAAGGGAAATTCAGCAAGCACTTCAACTGGCAGAAAATTGAAGCGCTGAAGCCCTTCGGCGGGATTCGTATTGAAGATAACGTGGTTGTCCACGAGAGCAATATTGAAAACATGACGCGGGATTTGAAACTGGCGTAATGGACAGTTGGTTAATCCCTGCGGCGCCGGTTAGCGTCGTTGAAGAAATCAAAAAAAGCCGCTTCATTACGTTACTTGCCCATACGGACGGTGTAGAAGCGGCGAAAGCGTTTGTTGAGTCAGTCAGAGCGGAACACCCGGATGCCCGTCATCATTGTGTGGCGTGGGTGGCGGGTGCGCCGAATGACTCGCAGCAGCTGGGGTTTTCAGACGATGGTGAACCGGCGGGTACGGCAGGAAAGCCGATGCTCGCACAACTGATGGGGAGCGGCGTTGGTGAGATTACCGCGGTGGTCGTGCGCTACTATGGCGGTATCCTTCTTGGCACCGGCGGGCTGGTGAAAGCCTATGGTGGCGGTGTAAATCAGGCGCTGCGTCAGTTGACGACACAGCGCAAGACGCCATTAACCGAATATACTTTGCAGTGTGAGTACGGCCAACTGGCAGGTATTGAAGCCTTGCTGGGGCAGTTTGACGGTAAAGTCGTCGCCAGTGATTACCAGGCTTTTGTTCGGCTCAGGGTGGCGCTTCCTTTTGCGAAAGTGGATGAATTTTCAGCAAAGCTGGCGGATTTTAGTCGTGGTTCATTGCAATTGTTAGCGATTGAAGAATAATCCCCACCTCATTTTAAAGAACTAAGGAAGCGGCAGAGATGCATTTTCGCGCCATCACCCGAATCGTTGGACTACTGGTCATCTTATTTTCGGGGACGATGATCATCCCCGGACTGGTAGCACTTATCTACCGTGATGGTGCGGGTCGTGCATTTACGCAAACTTTCTTTGTTGCCCTGGCGATCGGCTCCATGTTGTGGTGGCCGAACCGTAAGGAGAAGGGCGAGCTGAAATCCCGTGAAGGGTTTCTGATAGTCGTCTTATTCTGGACTGTGCTGGGCAGCGTGGGTGCGCTACCGTTTATTTTCGCAGAGAGCCCGAACCTCACGATCACCGATGCTTTTTTTGAGTCCTTCTCCGGGTTAACCACTACGGGGGCGACGACGCTGGTGGGGTTGGATTCACTGCCGCATGCCATTCTCTTTTATCGTCAGATGCTGCAATGGTTTGGTGGTATGGGGATCATCGTCCTGGCGGTAGCTATCCTGCCTATCCTTGGCGTGGGTGGGATGCAGCTCTATCGTGCAGAAATGCCGGGGCCGCTGAAAGATAACAAAATGCGCCCACGTATTGCCGAAACGGCGAAAACCTTGTGGCTCATCTATGTGCTATTGACGGTTGCGTGTGCGCTGGCGCTGTGGTTTGCCGGGATGCCTGCCTTTGACGCTATTGGCCATAGCTTTGCCACCATTGCCATCGGCGGCTTTTCAACACACGACGCCAGTGTGGGCTATTTCGACAGCCCTACCATCAACACCATTATCGCTATCTTCTTGCTGATCTCTGGTTGTAACTACGGTTTGCACTTCTCTTTACTAAGTGGACGCAGCCTGAAGGTTTATTGGCGCGACCCTGAATTCCGCATGTTTATCGGAGTGCAGTTGACGCTGGTGGCAGTCTGTACGTTGGTGCTGTGGATACACAATACCTATGGCTCGGCGCTCACGACGATCAACCAGGCCTTTTTCCAGGTGGTATCGATGGCGACCACTGCCGGATTTACCACAGACAGTATTGCTCGCTGGCCGCTGTTCCTGCCAGTGCTGTTGCTGTGTTCTGCTTTTATCGGCGGCTGTGCCGGGTCGACGGGCGGTGGTCTGAAGGTGATTCGTATCCTGCTGCTGTTTAAGCAGGGTAACCGCGAACTGAAGCGACTGGTTCACCCTAATGCGGTCTATAGCATTAAGTTAGGCAACCGTGCGTTGCCGGAACGAATACTTGAAGCGGTATGGGGCTTCTTTTCTGCCTATGCGCTGGTCTTTATTATCAGTATGCTGGCAATTATTGCGACTGGTGTGGATGACTTCTCTGCGTTTGCCTCCGTAGTGGCGACGTTGAATAACCTCGGGCCTGGGCTCGGGGTTGTTGCCGACAATTTTGCCAGCATGAACCCGGTGGCGAAATGGATCCTGATTGCCAACATGCTGTTTGGTCGTCTGGAAGTCTTTACTCTGCTGGTGCTCTTTACCCCTACTTTCTGGCGTGAATAATGGAGTAACACGTGAAAACACTGATTCTTTTTTCTTCCCGGGACGGACAAACGCGCGAAATCGCTGAGTATCTGGCTTCTGAACTTAAAGAGCTGGGTGTCTGGGCAGATGTCATGAATTTGCATCGTACCGAAGAGCCTGAGTGGAAAAATTATGACAGCGTGGTGATTGGCGCATCAATTCGCTATGGCCATTACCATTCTGCATTTCAGGAGTTTGTGAAAAAGCATGCCACGCAACTGAATACAATGCCGAGTGCGTTTTACTCTGTTAACCTGGTTGCCCGTAAACCGGAAAAACGCACACCGCAAACTAATAGCTATGCGCGTAAGTTTCTGATGAGTTCTCCGTGGCGACCAGATCGCAGTGCGGTGATCGCGGGTGCTTTGCTTTATCCTCGTTATCGTTGGTATGACCGTGTCATGATCCAACTGATTATGAAGATGTCAGGTGGTGAAACGGATACGAAGAAAGAAGTGATCTATACCGACTGGGAACAGGTAGCGGGTTTTGCGCGGGAAATAGCCCAACTAACCAACAAAACGTTGCCAAAATAAACGGAAAGAATAAAAAATACGCACTCAGTAAATAATTTCAAATTTCCCCTTGTCAGCCTGAAATAACTCCCTATAATGCGCCTCCACTGACACGGAACAACGGATTACAAGCCGCCGGGTCAGCGGGGTTCCACTGAGAACCTCACGAAGAAAAGCGAAATTAAATGCTTGACTTCGTAGCGGGATGGCGTAATATGCACACCCCGCGCCGCTGAGAAAAAGCGAAGCGGCACTGCTCTTTAACAATTTATCAGACAATCTGTGTGGGCACTCGAAGA